>SABV01000130.1 GCA_009928855.1 Erysipelotrichia bacterium
GAAATAGCTACCGGGTCTTCAGAGAATGGTGTTTGAGCGGTTCCGAACCGGCATAAGCTTATAAAAAGCGCCATCAGCAAAAGTTGTTTTAAAGATATTCTTCTCATTGCATTATTCTCCGAAAGCAAGGGAGGTATTCTTGCTCATATCACTATACCAATAGATTACTACTATAGTTTTTCCATATCATAAGAAATTTTCTACAAAGCGAAAAGTTTAAAATTAACTCAGGCAAAAAATGCCTCAAATAAAATTCTTGAAGTCGCTTGTAAAAGGAGTAATAAAATGAAAGACAAAGACTTTAACAGACTTGTTGAGGGTTTAAAGCAGTTTGTTAAAATCCGCTTAAAAAAATGTCCATTTTTACCAGACCATTCCAAAGAAAGGCTTTAAGGGGTGTCTGAGCGAGTCAAAGACACCGGTGGCGACCAATCTCTATGGTCAACCCAGACCACAGCTTTCAATTAGCCAAAAGAATCTTGAGTTGAGGCTGTTGGTGTTGTATTATCAGCTTTGAATTCATCACAAGGTAGTCGTTTTTGCGCAATATTTTTACAATAATATTTTTATGTTGCCTTGCAATGGCGGTTGTTGGCCAGCCTGCAGAGCAAAAGTCTTCAGCCAGCCTGCGTTTTTCTCATAAGACGCACGCAAAAAATTCGGTCAGCTGTACTACCTGCCATGTAAACCGCGAAACACCCGAAAGCACTGACGCGCAGGCGATTCCGCCGGGCTGGCAGCCACTTAGAACCACAAAAATTGTTGCCACTGATGTCGGTGGTGTCTTTGCCCAAAAACCCGACGTCAATGACACATTCGGTCGACCGGGCGAAAAACGCTGCCTTGAATGCCATTTTAAAAGCAGAGAAAAAAGCGATTGCGGTCTTTGCCATCTCGAAAAACCTGCCCCGACTGAACGAACAAGAAAGCGCCTTGGCGCAGACTTTGTCTTTGCACATAAAAAACACGAAAAATTCGAATGCAGTCGATGCCACCCTGCAATCACAGAATGGGAAAAACTGGATGGGCACAAAATCACATCAAATATGGAAGACTGCCTGGTCTGCCACAATGGCAAGGATGCAGTCAAAAACTGCGTAATATGCCACAATACGACACCACGCCCAGCAGACCATACACGTAACTACGAAAAAAAGCATGGTGTTGCTTACAGAGCAGATCCTCACAAGTGTAAAATGTGCCATGAAGATTCTTCATGCGTCGCATGCCACTCACAAAAACCCAGAGACCACACTTTGGCGTGGGTTCGCCACCGACACGGCATCGCGGCCCAGACAAACCCACAAAAATGCCAGGCATGTCATTCAGATCCATGGGTCTGCAGACGCTGCCATAATAATATGTAAACCATCGTTCATGAGCATGTTTAACCCGTTCGACAATTGCATTACACTCTGCTATACTGGCCCGGCAAAAGCAAGGCGGAGTTAAATATGTCTGGAATTCTTATTATCAGGCTTAAAGGGCTGGGCGATATCGTTCATCTTATCCCGATTTTGCGGATGATACGCGAATCAAGAAGCTCTCAAGCAATCGGACTGCTTTGCCAGAAACCATTTGGGCAAATCATACCTCCGGAGCTGAATATCAGAATTTTTGAATTGCCGGCTCACGCAGGTCTCTTAGAAACAGCCAGACTTCTCAAAGAAATTCGTCGGGCAGGCTTTGCGCAACTATATGATCTGTATTCAAACCCAAGAACTGCCGTAATAAGCCTGTTATCAGGCATAAAAGAGCGATACGGTTTTGATTATCGCATAAGACGCTGGGCTTATACAAAAACCTTTAAACCTGCAAACCCGAATCGCCACCTGATGTATCTTTTTGGCGAATTTTTCAGTCACTTTGGCATAGAGGGCGAATTAAAGCACCCGTCACTTACAATGCCAGAAACTACCAGAAACAAAGCTATCCAGGCAATTTCACAGAATGCCCGACTACCCAGACCATTGCTGGGAATAAATCCACATACAACTTATCCATCAAAAGCCTGGCCCGAAGAGTATTATGTCGAACTTATAAAATTATGGTTTGAACACACAAAAAAACCGGTATTGGTTACCTGGGGCCCCGGAGAACGTCAGGCAGCAGAAAGAATAGTAAAAAAAGCAGGCAAAGACAAAGCTTTCACCCACGAAACCGTCAGAATTGATGAATTTGCCGCCATGCTTGCTCACCTTGACCTTTTTTTAACTGCCGACACAGGGCCAATGAACATAGCCTGGGCAGTCAATACGCCGACAATCGCTTTATTCGGGCCGACAACGAGAGAAGCCGTGGCTCCGCGAGGAGAGCGACATTTGTCATTGTTTAATGAAAGCATTCCATGCCTGCAGTGTCATCTGGAAGAGTGTTCTCACAAAAGCTGCATGTATAATATGAAACCAGAATGGGTTTTTGCAAAAATCAGTAAAAAATACCCCTTAAAAAAACATGGAAATACCGATGAATAAAGCTGTTTTTCTGGATCGCGACGGCACACTTAATCCCGACCCCGGCTACATATCAAATCCAGACGACTTTAATATTTTTCCCGGTGCAGGCGAAGCTCTTGCGCGCATACAGCAGGCAGGCTACCTTCTGATCCTTATTACTAACCAATCAGGCATTGCACGGGGCCTGATAACCCCTCAACAGCTTGATCAGATCCACGAAAAACTGCAAAAGCAGCTTTTAGTCAGCGGCGCACGACTGGATGCCATTTATCACTGCCCTCATCATCCTGACTATCCGCCCGTAAAAGGGCAATCAGACTGCAATTGTCGCAAACCCAGGCCTGGCATGATTTTACAGGCAATCAAAGATCACAACATTGACGTGAACAGATCATACATGATTGGCGACCGTAGCTCAGACATAAAAATCGCGTTAGCCACAGGAGTGCAACCGCTGTTGATCGCCTTAAATCCTCTGCCAGACTATAAAACCACACCAACTTTTGCAGACCTCGCATCGGCAACCGACTGGCTGCTCAAACAAAATAGACAATAATATTTGACTTTTATGCCCGGCGACTTATAATAGCGCCATCAAAATATAGATATGAAAGTCTTTGCAATTGAACCAGACAGCATCTGATATTGGCAATAATAGCTCCGGGGCACGTCAAGATATCAAAATAACCCTCGTTTCTTTTGCCTATTTCTTTTTTGTCATTTGTTCATATTATGTAATAAAGCCCGTCAGAGAAAGCCTTGCGCTTGAACTGGGCTCAGAAAATATTCCGATACTGAATATTCTTTCAATGATCACTCTGATCGGCGGCAATGCAGTATACAGCCTGGTTGTCGGCTATTTCAAACGTGACATTTTTATTCCGTTCATTACAAAATTCTTCGTGCTCTGCCTTCTGGGTTTCTGGGTGATGTTTTCTTTTATAATGCCAATAGGCACATCAACCGCAGAAATACAGCCAGTCGCTCAACCGTTATCGGTATTAAAAGTCATATCTATCACAAGCTATTATCTTTGGGTAAATCTCTTCTCGCTAATGGCTGTCAGCATGTTCTGGTCATTCATGAACGATGTATTCACCATCAATGAGAGCAAAAAGCTTTACGCAATAATCGGTTATGGTGGCCTTGTCGGGGGCCTGATCGGCAGCGCCCTTACTTCCATGCTGGCAAAAACAATTGGCACTCCCAATCTCTTCGTTCTCGCCATTGTTCTTCTCTATCCGTCAATCTGGTGCATGCAATACATTCATAAAAACCATTATCGGCCAGAGGGTATTCCTCAAGCCGGTAATCAGGCGTCACCGGCACATCCTCCCAGGCCATGGGACGGTTTCATGTCAGTCAGTAAAAATTTCATTCTGATCCTTATGGCTCTTGAAATGTTTTTTTACACATTTTCGAGCACTCTCTTCTCGCAGCAATTCAATCACATGGTTGAAACTGAACTCGGTGGCGTAAATGAGCGCACCGCTTTTGTCGCGGCCATATATGGCAAAATCAATATTGTTTCACTGATAACGCAATTTTTTGTAACCAGGCTGGTAATGGTTTTTGCGAACCCAATTTATGGCCTTCTTATGCTTAACATCATTCAAACTGCCGCAACGCTTCTTATGCTTAAAATGCCCAGTCTGACCATAGTTTCATGGACCATTATTATCCGATACGCTCTCAACTACTCGACAGGCCGGGTATTGCGTGAACTGATATACATTCCTCTCGACCACGAGGCAAAATATCAGGGAAAAGGCTTTATAGACACTGTGGTGTTCAGGTTTGGCGATGGCCTCTCGTCGGTCGTCATCTTTGGCGGGCTACAATTGTTTTCTTACGGAAAATGGATAGACTTTTCAATACTTCTGGCAATGGCGGCTCAATTTTATGTTATAATCAAAGCTGCCAATATGTATGCCGAAAGACTTCATGAAACAGGCACAGACGGGGTCGAACCAGCCCCGGCTGGGCAGTGACACCACCGAAACAAATTTCTGGAGGAAGAAATGGCCGTGAAAATGATCGTTGTAGGCTCTGTCGCCTATGATTCGCTGCAAACACCCAAAGGGAAGCGTGAGCGTGCTCTTGGCGGCTCTGCCGTATATTTTTCAACCGTCGCAAGTTACTTTACCCAGGTTGGCCTTGTCGGGGTCGCAGGCAAAGACTTTGCCCTCGAGCATGTAACGTTTCTAAAAAATCATGGCGTTGACCTGGCCGGATTCGACATCAAGAAAGAAGGCGAAACTTTTCACTGGGCCGGCAGTTATGGCGAAGATTTTGGCGATGCCACTACCCATGATACACGCCTGAACGTCTTTGAAGCTTTTGATCCGATTCTGCCAGAAGACTACCGCAATGCCGAACTCGTTTTTCTCGGCAATATTCACCCGGCACTGCAACTGAAAGTAATCGAGAAGGTTAATAAACCCAAAATTATCGCTCTCGACACCATGAATCTCTGGATAAACACCACTCCTGATCTGCTTAAACAGGCCATCAAAAAAATAGATATTCTGTTCATAAATTTTCAGGAAGCACTGATGCTTGCCGGCGAAAAGAAATTTGCACCGGCCGTACATAAGCTTCTCGAAATGGGCCCCAAACGCATCATCGTAAAAATGGGCGAACTTGGAGCCATGACCGCAACAAAAGAATCGAGATTTTTCACCCCCGCCTTTCCATGCCTTGATATTACCGACCCGACCGGCGCCGGAGACTCTTTTGGCGGCGGCTTTATGGGCAGTCTCGCACGTCATGGTGATTATTCAGAAATGGGCTTCAGACGCAGCATGCTGTATGGCAGCGCCATGGGTTCGATTACCGTCGAAAACTTCAGCCTTGATTCTTACAACAATCTGAAACCAGAATTGATTGAAGAAAGATTTAAAGCACTGAAAGCGATGGCCACCGTCGACTGATCTCTTAAACAAAACCCGCAGAATGCTTAGCTTCTGCGGGTTTTTTATTTTTTACAGCTTCGATTTAAAAGAAATACGCCTCATCAGGCTTTTGCTGACATCGACATTTTTCGCCACGCTGTGCAGGCATCGCATTTACCATGCGGATCAGCACTTTGTGCAACTGACCGACACTTTCCTGAAACATGCGCACAACCTCTTTGGTAGTCACCTCTGGCACGTTGCCAACCAGTCCGGCATCATAATCGGTTATCATTGCCACATTGACAATACAGATACCCAGTTCCTGCGCCAGCACTACTTCAGGGTATTGCGTCATGTTAACAGTATGCCAGCCCATTTGCGTAAACCATCTGCTTTCGGCCTTGCTTGAAAAGCGGGGGCCATTGATTACCACCATTGTGCCTTCGGTATGAACAATTGCATTTTCGGCACGAAGCGCAGCAATAGCAAGTTCACGCAGTTCGGGGCAATATGGTTCAGCAGCCGAAATATGCATCACATCAGGGCCATCTGCAAATGTGTCAATACGCCCTTTGGTTCGATCGACAAACTGATCGGTCACAACAAAATCACCGGGCTTTATATTAGCCTGCAACGAGCCAACAGCGCATGGCGAAATAATTCGCGAAACACCAAGTTCTTTCATGGCATAGAGATTAGCGCGATAATTGATCTTGTGGGGCGGAATAGCGTGATTGCGCCCATGTCTCGGCAAAAAAGCAACTTTTTTATCTCCAATAGTACAAATGTCTATAAGATCACTGGGCGGCCCGTAAGGCGTGCTGATCTTGGCCTTCTCAATCTTGTCGGCGGCGATTTCGTACATACCGCTACCACTGAAAATGCCTATATCAGCCCTGAAATTATTGCGCATGATCGTTTCCCCTACGTTGAATTTATATAGATGCTAGCACAAAATAAAAACGCAGCGGTTCAAAATTTTAAACCGCTGCGTCATTTATACAGAGACACGTGCTATTCAGGCGATCTGGCTCTCTACCTTATAAACAATCTGGTATGGTTCCTTCTTTTCAACGCAGCGTTCGTGAATGATCACTTTGCCAATGTTTTTATCAGAGGGAATATCATACATGAGATCGAGCATAAGCTCTTCGATAATCCGACGCAAACCGCGGGCGCCGGTATTCTGCTGAATAGCATTGCGAGCGATTGCCTGCAGGGCTTTCGGAGTAATTTCGAGATCTACTCCTTCCATGCGGAGCAATCTTGCATACTGCTTGGTTAAAGCGTCTTTCGGATCAGTCAGAATTTTGACCAGATCTTCAACCTGAAGGTTGTCAAAAGTCGCCATTACCGGAACGCGACCTATAAATTCAGGAATCAGGCCAAACTTGAGCAAATCTTCCGGCATGACTTCTTTGAGCAACTCACCAACTCTGCGCTCACTCTTGAGCACCGGGTTAGAGCCAAAGCCCATGGTCTTGGTCGAAGAACGGCTTTCAATAATCTTTTCAACACCTTCAAATGCCCCACCAAGCAGAAACAGAATATTCTTAGTGTTAATCTGAATGTAATCCTGATGAGGATGTTTGCGCCCGCCCTGTGGAGGCACATGCGCAACCTTGCCCTCAAGCAGCTTTAAAAGAGCCTGCTGCACTCCTTCACCCGAAACATCTCTGGTGATCGACACATTCTCACTCTTGCGGGCGATCTTGTCGATCTCATCGATGTATACAATCCCGCGTTCTGCCTTCTGCACATCATAATCCGCAGAACGTAACAGATTAAGAAGAATGCTCTCAACATCTTCGCCAACATAACCAGCTTCAGTAAGCGTGGTAGCGTCGGCAATACAGAAGGGAACATTCAGAAGCTTGGCGAGTGTCTGTGCTATGTGCGTTTTCCCTGAACCCGTAGGGCCGATCAGAAGCACATTTGATTTCTGCACTTCAACATCGTCTTTACGAGAATCTTCAAGAGAAATTCTCTTGTAATGGTTATAAACAGCCACCGAAAGAATTTTTTTTGCCTGTTCCTGACCAATTACATACTGATCAAGTATCTTGACAATTTCTTTCGGCTTGAGCGCATTCTGCATAACCATCGGGCTGTCATCATCGAGTTCTTCGAGAATGATTTCATTGCACAAACCAATACACTCGTCGCAGATGTAGACCTCAGGCCCGGCAATCAATTTGCGAACCTGATCCTGACTCTTTCCGCAGAAAGAACAACGGAATTGAGGGGTCTTAGAAAGCATGCTTACTCCTCGTTGGGTTTTGCTACAACAACCTTACGCTGAACTACTTCATCAATCAAACCATATTCCTTGGCTTCTTTCGAAGACATGAAAAAGTCGCGGTCAGTATCACGCTTAATGCGCTTAAGCGGCTGCCCCGTATGATGCGCCAATATATCATTGAGCGAATCTTTCATTCTCAGAATTTCCTGGGCCTGAATCTCGATATCGCTGGCCTGCCCCTGTGCGCCACCCAACGGCTGATGAATCATGATTCTTGAGTTGGGAAGGGCATAGCGTTTGCCATGTGCCCCGGCGGCAAGCAGCAACGCACCCATGCTGGCGGCCTGACCCATGCAGATCGTGCTGACATCAGGCTTAATGTACTGCATTGTGTCGTAGATCGCCATACCTGCTGTTACAACACCACCCGGGCTGTTGATATAAATCGAAATATCTTTTTCAGGATCTTCTGATTCGAGAAACAGAAGCTGAGCTACTACAAGATCGGCCATTCCATCATCGATTCCGCCACCAAGAAAGATAATTCTATCTTTGAGCAGACGCGAATAAATGTCAAACGCCCGTTCTCCACGGCTACTTTGTTCAATTACTATTGGAACGAGAGTCACGCTTCGGTTTCCCCCTTGTTAAAATCGGCTTCTTTAACCATATCGTAATTAACCTGATTATTTTTTAGCAAAAAGTCACGTATTTTTTGACTTCTCAAAGAAAATCTAACATTTTCTTCGCCATCAGACTCTGCAAGATTGCTCAGAAGCTTATCAACGGGCATATTATATTCTTTAGCACGCTTTTCAATTTCTTCACGATAATCAGCGTCTGTCACATCGATACTTTCTTTATTGCCAATCGCATCAATCAAAAGCATTGTTTTGGTCTGGCGAACGGCTCTTTCTCTGAAAGTTTCGCGGAATTCATTAACATCTTTGCCTGAATTTCGCAGATAATCCTGAATTGTAGTACCAAACTGGCGCCAGCGGCGATCGAGACCCTGAATAAAGAAATCGATAGTACTCTGAACCATTGCTTCAGGCACATCAAACTGATAATCGGCGATGATTTTGTTAAGAACTTCATCAAAAGCTCTTTCTTCGGCATCGTATTTTGATCTTTCTTCAAGATCTTCTCTAATCTTGGCTTCGAGAGCGGCAAGATTTTCGAATTCTCCAAGCTGCCGGGCAAATTCATCGTTAAGTTCTGGCAAAGTCGGTCTCGAAACGCGGTTCAAAACAACTTTATAATCAAGGGTTTTGCCAAAATACTTTGAATTTTTTTCTTCTTCGCCTTCGACTGCGACTTGATAAGTGCGGGTTTCGCCAACCTTCATGCCTTTGCAGTGACCGAAGATCTTGTCATTATCGGCAAGTTTGTGAGCGGCTTTCTCATCAGAAAGCTCGCTGTCAATTTCGCCGGCATGAGAAACTTCAACATTGGCCGAAAAATAATCGCCGATGTCGAGAATGCCATTTTCAACTGTTTCGGTTTTGCTCTGCTGCTCACGCACCTGGCCAAGAACCTTTTTAACGCTGTCTTCGTCGATAATTTCGCGCTGAACCTGTGCAGTGTAACCTTTGTAGTTAAAATCACTGAGTTTTGGGCGAACTTCAAAAACTGCCTTAAAAGTAAAAGGTTCGTTTTCTTTCAAATTCGATTCTTCGAGCTCAAAGCGACTCACCGGATGCAACTTGGTTTCTTTAATAGCCTGCGGATAAACTTCCTGAACCAGTTCTTCTTCGATCTGTTCACGAACGGAATCTGGACCAATAAATTTTGCCAGAACTGCCTTTGGTATCTTACCCTGTCTGAATCCCGGAATCTTTACAGAGCGGGCGGCACGGGTAAAAAAGCTTGCATAGGCAGCGTTAACCTTGTCTTTTTCGACTTCTACGGTCAATGCAACTTTGTTGGCTTCCAGTTCCTGAACTTGTGTCTTTAACATGTGCGATAACTCCTTGTGGAGAGAATTTCGAAAACAAAACCGACCTGCATCACGTCAAACGGCAA
>SABV01000561.1 GCA_009928855.1 Erysipelotrichia bacterium
TTCCAATCTTCAAGTGGTAAAACCACAGGCCAACAACCCAATTAACACCATTCGCGCTCTGCTTGAAAAAAGCAAAGGGCAGATTGCAATGGCACTGCCGAAACATCTGAGCGCAGATCGCATTATTCGCGTTGCAATGACCAGCATTCAGAGAACCCCGCAGCTGTTAGAGTGCGATCCGATAACGTTGGTCGGAGCAATTATCCAGTCTTCACAGTTAGGGTTAGAACCCGATGGCATTCTCGGTCATGCGTATTTGGTGCCTTTCAGAAATACAAAAAAGAACCGTATGGAAGTGCAATTTATCCCCGGGTATAAAGGGTTGATTGACCTTGCACGACGTAGCGGGCAGGTAAACAGAATCTCGGCCCATGTTGTTTATGAAAACGAGACATTCACTATGGAATACGGCACAAAAGAAATTCTTGAACATAAGCCACTGCCGCCCAGCACGCGCGGCGACCGCAAAGGCGTCTATGCTGTAGCAGTGCTCAATGACGGTTCAGCACATTTTGAGTGGCTGTGGAACGAAGAAATTGAAGCGGTGAAACGTCAGAGCAAAGCTGGAAACTTCGGGCCGTGGAAGACACATGAAGACGAGATGATCAGGAAAACCGCTATCCGTCGCTTGGTAAAATACCTGCCTTTGTCGGTCGAGTTGGCGAAAGCTGCCGCAGTAGATGAGCTGGCAGATGCTGGCGTTAGCACCGCTGAGCTGTTCGACTTTGAAGAGCCGGCCGAAATATCTGCAGCATCAAAGCAGACCATAGATGACGCTTTCGGTTCAATGCAGCAGCTACCAGAAAAGGCAGAAGAAGTTACCGAAAAACAGCAGGAACCCGAGAAAAAGGCAGAAAAAATCAGCGCAGAAGACCAGCTTTTTGCAATTTTCGATCTGATCGATGGTTACAAAATCGGGCCGGGCTCGATGACCGCATACGTTGTTCGTGCTCT
The DNA here is from genome assembly GCA_009928855.1 of Erysipelotrichia bacterium. Lineage (GTDB taxonomy): Bacteria > Muiribacteriota > Ozemobacteria > Ozemobacterales > Ozemobacteraceae > Rifleibacterium. The sequence continues at coordinate 955 of SABV01000561.1, forward strand.
CAAACAGAACAAGCCCAGAGACCTCTGGACTGCTGAAGAGGCCGCCAAGGTGCTTGAGGAAATCAGAAAAACCAAAGGAGAAAATCAGTAATGGAATACCTGTCACCTTCGAAACTAAAACGCTTCAGAACCTGCCCGTTCCAGTGCAAGAACGAAAAGTTTACCAGAAATCCGGCTACCGACTTCGGCAACGCTGTCCATAAGGGTCTTGCCGCGCTGCTTACTGGCAAAGACTTCTGGGCCGCATACCGTGGCGAAGCCGGCAAGCTTGCCATACCGAAAGACAAAGAAGAAGACGCGAAGGCATGTCTCGAATTCGCCGAGTCGGTCAGCATCGACCGCGAAAGCCTGATTACTGTCGAATCTGCCGACGGCGAAGTCGAACTCTATGGCAATCGTTATTTTCAGGTGAATATTGGCAAAGAATGGGGTATTCGCGGAGCCATGGACGTAGTTTTCGTCGATAACAACGGCGGGCTTGTTATTCTCGACTGGAAAACCGGACAAACCAAAGAAGAAGACGACCTGCAGCTTGCCATGTATGCCCTGGCCGCCTGGAAGAAATACGGCCAGTTTCCATATATTGTAACCAAGTTCGCTTACGTGCAGCAGGGATTTACTCAGACTACCTCATGGGACGCTGAAACGCTGGTGGGCGCTCTCGACTATCTCAAGCCCTTGGCAGAAGACTATCTCAAAGCACAGAAAGAAAACAAGTGGCCGCAGACGCCGCATAAGTGGTGCAAGTATTGCGACCTCAAGGAATCGTGCGAAGCTTACAATAAACAACTTGAAGCGAAGCCTGACCGCCCAAGTTATGACATCGAGCCAACGCTCGAAAACCTTCCTGCCATTCTTGAATATCACGACAAG
>SABV01000562.1 GCA_009928855.1 Erysipelotrichia bacterium
ATCCTGTAGAATGCGCTTGAGAGTTGGAGTAATTCCGGCATCATTTTTCTGGCGTATATACTTTTCGGTCTGAACCATTACGCGCAGTTCGCGATCCCAATCCTGGGTGTCGTTCAGTCTTAAAATCAAACGACCTTCATGCTCGTGGCTGTGCATGATACATTTTGACTCTGAAAAAAGGCTGTATTCATCATGTAACGGGCTTATGATTTCGATAGTCAGCTCAGAATCTATTTTGGAAGTAAAGGGTCGGCCATCACACAACCTGGTTAAGTCATAATCGCGCCGATATTGTTTGTAGCGGAACTTGCTTACATCGCCCAGAACTTCGGCAAAAAGAAGTTCTGCCAGAACTTTTGTCTGGTCATTTGCAGACAGGTCAACGCTTTTGATTTCGCGCCCGACTTCGCGTTCTTCATTGGTCAGGAAAAAGAACAGCTCACCATTGCGGTTGATCAGGGTTTCTTTTTCGAGGCGCTGCAGACTGGCCTGGATCTCTTGTTTGAGTTTGAGCCGGTCGGCATCGACTTCTTCGATACAGAGAGTCGTAAGGTTATCAACATTGGGTTTGAGAAGATCTATATAACGGATCAGAAACAGAACCTGCAACAAGCGATGGTCGAAAGGATTTTTGAGCCCGGAATTTTCGCCAGCCTGTGAAATGGTGCGCTTCACTGATGTATCGAGAAAGCTTTCTATGGCCGGATAAAAGGCGTAAAGTGGAACCAGCGCACCCAGGGGCTTATCTGAAACAGCCTTGGCGGCACTCTGGAATGCGTCGAGCATTGAGCGTTCACCCCGGCTCAGATGCAGACCGGTTGCGCCAGCTTTGCGAATCGCCTCAAAGATCTTCTGTACCAGCGGGAAATGAAAAGGCGCAAACGGATAATTGCGAGTAAAGTCTTCGACGGTTTTGAAACCACGTAAAGTTGCGCTGTCAGAGGTAAAGCTCAGCTGGTTGCGAAGAATGTCGCCCTTGGCGGTAAAAAGCTGTTTGAGTTCTTCATCAGCTTTAGCCTGTTTTTCAAGCAGGCGGATCTGAATAACTTCGTCAGTATTGGCACTGCTCAAAGAAAGTCGAGTCGTGAATCGACCCTGAATCTTTGAAAAGTCATTTGCTTTGGCGGCTCTGATGTCACCGATTATTGCATCGATGTCTTCCTGACTGGTGACTACAACCCAGGCTCTGCCCTGGCAGATACGCCCCAGGTCTTCGGTGATGGTCTGCAGGTTCAACATCAGTTGAGTGTCGCCACCGATGAACTGACCGACTTCGTCAGCAAGGAAAACAACTCTTGAGTTATCGCCTCGACTGTCGAGATATTCTTTGACGCGCCGGGCAAATGACTCGGGCGAAAGGTTAATGTTTTTCTCAGCTTTATCAAACCATTCTCTAGCGGCATCGACCGACATACCGGCAGCAGATGCGAGTGCATCGATTATTTCGTCGCTGTTCAGAGCCCAGGCGTCTCGCTCCTGGAGCCATTCGCTGCCTGCACGCTCGGCAAATGCCTTATGAAAATCAGCAAGTTTGCCTTTGCTCTGAAGATATCTTTCAAGTTCGGCAATATGTGGTGCTTCACCGCAAAAACCCTGCAGCTCATAAAATACTTTCCAGAACACCTTCATCAGGCGTTCATGCCCATCACGCGGGTCAGCTTTGCTGTCGATATTGAACAAAACAACATCGGCACCGGCCTGAGCTGAACGGGTTACATCAGCCAGCAGCATCGGGTCTGAAGCCAGCCTTGGTTTAAAAAATTCAATCGACTGCCGTTTTTCGTCGTTTTCGGGATTGTGAGCCAGTTTGTTTGCGAGAATATAC
>SABV01000131.1 GCA_009928855.1 Erysipelotrichia bacterium
CTGGACGGCATTAAAGGTTTTGTCGACTCTCAAGACCAGTCTGACCCTTCGCCCGATTCTTATGAGCCAGGTTCGGCTCTGGGTATTCAGCTGGCACGCGGTGACGTGAATATGACCACTCTGGGCACAATGACACATCGAAGTGGAAATCGCATTCTGGCTCTGGCTCACCCCTTTCTTAAAAAGGGTTGCGTTTCTTTCCTGCTGACCGGAGCCTACATTTACCACTCATTTGCTAATGTGCAGATGCCATTTAAAATTGGCGCTCCTACTGATATGATCGGTATTATTACCCAAGATCGCGAAAAGGGCTTGAGTGGTGAAATCGGTAGATTCCCCGAAATGATACCGGTTCAGATTGATGTGGTTGATAAAAATCTTCAGGCTACCAAAAGCATCAATTATCAAGTTGTTAAAGACCCTTCTGTGTTTGTTATGGTGCTAGAGTCGACTCTGGTGCAGGCTCTTGAAGGTGTTATCGACCGTGCCGGTCCAGGCACTGCGCTCATGGGTATTTCGCTTGATTGCGCCAGTAAGCAGGGCGAAAAATATAATTTTCGGCGTGAAAACATGTTTTATTCAAGAACCGATATTGTGCAGGCCCTTATAAACGAAGTTACAAGCCTGCTCGATATGGTTACGGAAAGCGAGCATGAAGAAGTAATGCCGACCCGCTTGCTACTCAAGATTGAAGTAGAAACCCGACGCCGCACTCTTTCTATCGAGAAAGTAGAGGTCAAGAATTCTTCTGTTTCCAGCGGTGGTGTGCTCGACGTAGAAGTTACTCTGAGGCCTTTCCGCGAAAAGAAATTTGTCAGAAAAGTTAAATTGCCGATTCCGCAGGATATTGGCAGAGAAAACCTTACTCTTTCTGTATATGGCCTGAATATGAAGATTGAAGACGTCGATGTTCCTGCAGATGCAAGAGAGAGCAAGTCTGGTCGTGATACTCGTGCTGATGAAAGCTCTCCGGCTGATTTTGACTCGGTCATTCGCAGCTGGGCCAGCTCACCCAAAAACTCTGATATTCTTTTCCAGCTGACTGTGGAAGGTGATGAAATGAAGAAACTCAAGTTGAATGGCAAGGATATTGAAATTCAGCCAACCAATCTTGTGGTAACTGGCAGGGTTGATACAACTCTGACCCTGAGCGAGGAGTAAGGCCGTGCTCAAGAAACTGCTCAACGATTTCGTTGATTCGATTGGCAGCATGAGCATTTTGTTCATGCAGACAATATACTGGACAATGCACAATCTTAAAACCGGCAGGTTTTCTGCTAAAAACCTTTTCGATCAGATGTCGCGCATTGGGGTTGACTCGCTGTTGATGGTTGCCATTACGGGTATTTCAACGGGTGCTGTTCTTGTAGTACAGATCGGTTATCAGTTTGCCCAGATGGGTGCCCAGAGCTATGTTGGCGGCGTGGTAAGCCTTGCGATGGCGAGGGAGTTGGCGCCAATTCTCACTGCTATTGTTGTTGCCGGCAGGGTTGGCAGTGCTATTGCCGCTGAAATTGGCACCATGAAAATCACAGAACAGATAGATGCGCTGGAAACAATGGCTACCAACCCGGTTGATTACCTGGTTGTGCCAAGATTCTGGGGCTGCACAATCATGCTGTTCATGCTGACTATTTTTACCAATGTTGTTGGCATGATTGGCGGCTCAATTGTAGCTGTCCATCAAATCGGGCTGACGCTGATTTCTTTTAAAGATTCGATTTTGCACATGTTGCAGGTTCAGGATCTAATGGGCGGACTTGTTAAAGCGACTGTGTTTGGTGCAATTATTGCCATTATTGGTTGCTATAAAGGTTTTACCACAGAAGGTGGCGCTGAGGGCGTCGGGCACAGCACTACCAGCGCGGTTGTAGTTTCCATCATGATGATTCTGGCTGTAAACTACTTTTTAACAGTAGGTATTAATAACTTTAACGTGGCATACATGCAATGATCATAGTTTCAAATTTACAGAAAAGTTTCGGTCCCAAACAGGTTCTCAAGGGCGTGAACCTGAAGATTTATGATGGTGAATCACTGGTAATACTCGGGCCTTCTGGATGCGGCAAGAGCGTTCTGCTCAAGCATATTATCGGGCTGATGAAACCGGATGGCGGCCAGGTGATCATAGACGGCGAGGATATTACCCGTTTTGACCAGAAACGGCTTGACGCTCTGAGAATGAGAATGGGCATGCTTTTTCAGTCTGCTGCTCTCTTTGACTCTTTGAATGTCGAAGAAAACGTGGCTTTTGGTCTCAGACGCCACACGCGGCTTTCTAACCGGGCAATTCATCATATTGCTTCAGAAAAGCTCGAAATGGTCGGGCTGCCAGGAACAAATTACCTGATGCCCTCAGAGCTTTCGGGCGGTATGCGTAAACGTGTTGGCCTGGCCCGCGCCATTGCAATGGAGCCGGAAATTATTCTCTATGATGAGCCGACTACAGGCCTGGACCCGATAATGACCTCGGCAATCGATGAGCTGCACCTTAGTTTAAAGGAACGACTGGGTGTGACTTCGATAGTGGTTACCCATGACTTGAAATCTGCTTATAGCGTGTGCGACCGTATTGCGTTGCATTATGGCGGGCAGATTGTTGAAATTGGAACACGTGAAGAAATAATCAACTCGCCCAACCCTTTAGTTCAACAGTTTATTCGTGGCGAGGCACAGGGCCCGATGAATTTGCTATAAGGGATACAGGAGAAGCTAATGAACTCGACAGCCAAAGTTGGAATAATGACTCTGATTGCAGCAGCCCTGCTATCATACATGGTTTTTATCATCGGAGACTACAGTTTTACCGAGCAGGGTTATAAATTTATCGTCAGCTTCTATTCTGTTAATGGCCTTAGCAAGGGTTCTACAGTATCGATGTCGGGCGTGAAGATCGGCAAGGTTACCAGTATTGAAATTCGTGATGATCAGGTTTACGTGAATGTCTACATTCAGGATAAAAAGCTGCACGTGAGAAGTAAGAGCATATTTACTATTTCTACTGCCGGCCTTATGGGCGAAAAATTTGTTGAAATCATGCCGACGCGCGATTATACATCGCCCTATGTTTCGGATGGTCAGATAGTCGCGGGAACCGACCCAACAAGAATGGATGAGCTTTTCGAACAGGGCAATGTGCTGATTCAGAAGTTGCAGGAGCTGACCGCCTCGGCAAAAGACATAATTGGCGACCCCGAACTCAAAGAAAACACCAGAATCATGTTCCGCAATGCCAGAAGTGCTTCTGACAAGATGAACGAAATTATTACCTCGGTTCGCAATAGAAGCGATCGCATTGTTGAAAGTCTTGACAATATATTGCACCGCGTAGATGGTGAAATCGACAAGAACCGCGATGATATAAGATCTGTAATATCAAACTTCAAGCTCTTTAGCGACCGGCTGGCAAGTATCACTGAAGACAGCCGCACCGATTTCAGGGAAATTGTCGCGAATGTCAGAAGTGCAACTGACCGCCTTGACGAAATGGTTGCTCAGCTGAACAAGAACAACAAGATGACCGATGATCTCAGATCCACTATTGAGTCGCTTCGCGACGCTTCAGATAACGCAAAACAGATTACCAGAGAAGTTAAAGAAATCGTTGCAGATAAAGAAATACGCAAGAAAATCAATACCGGCCTAGATGATGCCCATAAACTGGCTCAGGCCGTTGACAAGGTATTCTTGAATATTCGTCAGACGCGTATTGACTTCAAATACCTGCTCAGATACCACGAAGACACAGAAACATTCTTCTCTGACCTCAACGTCGACCTCTACCCGAGCGACAAGACTTTCTACCGCATCGGCGTTGAAGATATTGGCGGCGATGACTCGTTTAACCTTATGGTTGCCAGAGGTGCTGATACAAACCTTGTTAAGAGGGGCGGTATTATAAGCTCGAAAGTTGGTCTTGGTTTCGATTATTACCTTGCCAAACCGATAAGTCTGAGCATCGATTTTATCGATACAACAGATTCTGAAATAAGACTTAAAGCTGCTTATCTCATGACTGAAAACATCAGATTTGAGCTGCGAATTGATGATGCCGTTGACAAGAGAGACATCAACTTCGGTATTGAATACAAGTTCTGATAAGGGAAAACTTATGGGCATCTCTGACAATGTTTCTGCAAAACCGAGGGTTTTGATTCTTACAACCGGTGGCACCATCACGATGTTGCGCGGGCCAAAAGGTGCCCTGTATCCATGTGAAGATGCCGGCAGTCTCATTGCAAAAATTCCTGAACTTAGCTGGTTGGCTGAGATAGACATACTTGCGGTTGCCAATGTTGATTCGAGCAACCTTATGCCTGCTCTCTGGTTAACTATTTCCCGGGCCATTTTTCAGCGTATAAAAGACTATGACGGATTTGTGGTGGCTCATGGCACCGATACTCTCTGCTATTCTGCTGCAGCGCTGTCGTTTATGCTGCAAGAACTCAATAAGCCGGTAATATTGACCGGTGCCCAGGTTCCACTTGAAGAAATCGGCTCTGACGGTCGTGCAAATCTGATCAATGCCGTACGTATCGCTATATCTGATCTGGCTGAGGTCGCAGTGGTATTTGGTTCACTTATCATACGCGGAACCAGAGCCAAAAAAATGTCGGTTTTTGATATGCAGGCTTTTATCTCGGTAAATGAAGTGCCACTTGGCACCATTGGATTGACAATTAAATATAGTGACTTTGCCAGGTTTCGCAGTCGCAAAAAGCCATTGTTGAGGGCGTTTTTGAATGAAAATGTCGCAATGCTGCCGGTTTACCCTGGTTTAAAGCCTGAAGTGATTGATTTTCTAGCCGGCTCTCATGCTGGTATTGTGCTTGAGGGTTATGGGGCAGGTAATATTCCAACCGGTGAAAGAAGTCTGATTCCGGCTATTGCGGCGGCTATTTCAAAAAACATACCGGTAGTGGTCAGCACTCAGTGTATTATCGGTTCTACCGAAATGGAACTTTATCAGGTTGGCAGAGCCGCACTTGATGCCGGAGCTATTCCGGCCATGGATATGACCCCTGAGACCACGATGGTCAAGCTTATGTGGGTGCTTGGGCAGAGTGACGATATTACTACCATTGATTCTATGATGCAAAAAAGCTTTGTGGGCGAGCTTCACGAGGTTAAATGATTTGAAAAAATGCTCAGAATGCGGCAAGCCTGTCTCCGATCAGTTGATGTTCTGTGGAGTTTGCGGTGCGTCGCTTAAACAACCCGTTCAGAGCAGACGTGAGCGTCTGATTTTTTTTATTACGCCACTTTTTCTGATTCTTGTGGGTGTTGCTTTTGCCTTTGAATTGGGTATCGCTGACCCGGTTGACTCTGGGATGCTTTTTGCGGGCAGTTTTGCAATGCTTTTTCTGGGTGTTGCCACTATCTTTAGTTTGCTTACATGGCTTTTTAGAATGCCGGTATTGCCCGAAAGTTATTGGCTGGTTGGTTTATTTGCGGTGATTCACTTTGTTTTATGCAGTTTTCTTGTTTATAACCTCGAAATCGGCGTGATTGGTGAAGTCGCCAGAAAAGTTGGGCCATTGCAATACAGCCAGACAAGGCTCGAAATGCTTTTACTCGTTTTTCTGCCAACTCTGGTTACCGGTATTTTTGCCGTTTATGCCCGGGCAAAAATGCTCATTAGCCCCGCAAGCGTAAAAAGCAATATTTTAAAATTCCTTTTTAAGAACACGCTGTTTTTATTGCCAGTTTTGGGTGCTTTATATGCCGGTGTGCTTTATATGTCACATGCGCAAAGTGCTCAGGCTCTTATTCAAGCCAGAATTCTACATGAAATTGGCGCATCGAGCCAGGCTTTGACTGTAATTGATCGAGCTTTAGAACAGCACGCAAATTATGCGCCGCTACATTTTCTGAAAGGGGTTGTCATAATAGACGCCCAGCCTGCTAACTTGCGACCGGTTGATGCAATAACTCATCTTGAGAAAGCAGTGGCGGGCGAACCCGGGGTGCCGCTCTATCTTTTTCGTCTCAGTATGGCATTCGACGGCGAAAAAAAAGGGGCTGAAGCTATAGCTGCTGCTTCTGAAGCCATTTCGCTTTTGCCTTCAGACGCTTATCTCTGGCAACATCTTGGTGATCTTAATCTTAAATACAAATCTTTGCCGGCAGCCGTAACTGCTTTTAAAAAGGCGCTCGAAATTTATCCAGACAACCCGATGTTGCTCAATAATCTTGCTTATACTCTGCTTGAATTGAATCAGGATCTGCCGCAAGCCCTGGAGATGGCGCGCATGTCGGTAGAGGCCATTCCCGGAATGGTTTTTAATCTCGATACTCTTGCCTGGGCGCATTATAAAAACGGCATGTATTTTGAGGCTCTTGAGGTCATGAACAGTATTTTTCACGGCCGCGTAGCTGTAACGCCTGAGGTTGATTTTCATTATGCCATGATTCTGCATGCAACTGGAATGTTGCAGAATCCCCTGCAAAGTTTCGATGAGTTGCTGGTCAGACCAGAAATTGCAGCTGACCATGCACTTTTTAACCAGGTAATGGAGGCTCGAAACAAAATCGAAGCCGATGCGACGAAACTGCCGCAAGCCGTTGAAGAGCCGATTACTCCAAGTCAAGTTGACGGAGAAGCTAATGACCCAGCGAATTTATAAGCTACTGGCTTTTTTCGTTTTTCTCTTGCCATGCAGCGCATTTGCCGTTCTGCATATAGATACCAGCTATACCGGCAAGTTTCGTAACACGACCGGCTATGCCAAAATTCTTGCAGATCTGCCATTCGTTTATCAGGAATCATTTCAGAAAATAGAACGTTCGCTTGGTATTCCTGCAAGAGAGCAGATGTATGTGGTTGTGATGTTCTCTGATAATTTGACCTATAAAGGCTTCAGATTGCGCGGAAAGCGCCAGTCAATGCGCACTGCAAACCGAACCATCGTTCACTATATTTATCTGGATCTGGATTTTCTCATAAATGCTCAGGCAACGCTTTTTGAAGAAATGACTCATGAAATGACCCATGCTGTTATGGCTGACACTATGGGGCTTAAAGAATATGACGCCCTGCCGATGTGGATAAAAGAGGGCACTGCAGTGCATGCCGCCGATCAGGGACTCGCCAGAATTCGAGCACTGACTCGAAAAGGTTTTGATATAAACGCTATTGGCGGTGAAGACGAAAATATTGATGGAAACCCGATTTCTCTCGAAAAATACGTCGAAAATTACCTGAAAATAAGGTTTTTACTTAAGACTTTTGGCAGCAGTGCTTTGCACCGCTTTGTCAAACGCCTGATGAAGTCTGCCGACGTTGCTCAAGAGCTTGCAGTGTGTTTTAACGGTCTGACAGAAGAAGTCATGAACCAGTATTCGCATGATTTCGTCAAAGCTACCCTTATTGATAATGCCCGCCCGATTGCCTCGCGCGAAAATCTGCAGCGCGGTATAAAATTTTTTGACGAAGGCGAGTTTTTATCGGCCCGTCTTGCTCTGACAGATGCATTGTATGGCGGTTTGACAGATGGAGAATTTCAGAAGGCGGCGTATCTTCTGGCTGAATGTTATATTCAAGAGCGCAACCCTCAGGGGGCTCTGCAATTGCTGAAACAATTCAAGCCTGACCCTGACAATGTGCCCGTCGATCGTTACGAATTTTTGAGTGCTTATTCTGAATACGCAATGGGGCTGGTAACTCAGGCTTATTTTGGTTTCAAAAAAGCTTTCGAGACTTCCAGCAACCAGGCCGTGCAGGAGGGCGCCCTGTATTACATCATCAGAATTTTAATGGAACTTGGCAATCGCCCCGAAGCCGATCGCGTCATGGCAATGATGCGCCAGCAGTTTCCAAAAAGCAGTTATCTTGTGCTTGCCGCCAGAGTTATGGCGACCGCTCGCTGAGGTCTAAGATGCGCAAATTAAACCTTGGCTGTGGCGAATTTAAAAAAGAGGGCTATGTTAACGTCGATTGTTTCTCGGTTTCTACCCCTGACATCTGCCATGATCTTAACAGTCTGCCATACCCGTTTGAAGACAGCACGTTCGGAGCTATAGAAGCAGACCACCTTCTTGAGCATCTTAACGACCCCTTCAGTGTCATGCGCGAATTATACAGAATTGCGGCAGATGGTTGCGTAATAAAGCTGCGGGTGCCACATTTTTCGCGTGGTTTTACGCACGCTCAGCACAATCGCGGTTTTGATGTTTCTTTTCCGCTCTATTTTAACCCTTCTTTTAAGGGCGGTTACCAGGGGTTTCCGTTATGTCTGACGAGTATGCGGCTCAGATGGTTTGCCCAGCCCTATCTTAAAAAAACGGTTCTGTCTGCGCCGGTTTTTTACGCTGCCACGGTCGCAGGAAAGATTATCGATCTGTGTGCAAATTTTTCGCCATTTTTATGCTCTCGCCTTTGGTGCTTCTGGGTTGGCGGATTTGAAGAAATAGAGTTCGTTTTTAAGGTAGAAAAACCTGGTTTTGTGCGAACGATATAAGCTCGTGTGGTTGACTAGTTCTGAATGCTGTGTTAGCGTTACTCCTGACGCCGGTAGCACGTCTTTGGGGGCTTATGAATAAACAGACTGAAATAGAAAAACACGGAATATCCATAATTATTCCTGCTTATAATGAGGAAAATGCCATTGCTGGCACTGTTGAAAGAACTCGCGAGGTTTTTTCTTCTTATCCGGGGCTGCCGTTCGAGATAATTGTTGTGGATGATGGCTCGTCTGACAATACTGCCGCCAATGTGCCTGTTGATAAGTGTCTGCTGTTACAACACCCCCAGAATTATGGTTATGGGCGCTCGCTTCTTTTGGGTATAAACCGCGCAAGATACCCTTTTATCGGTATCATAGACGCTGACAGCACTTATGACCCTCAAATATTCAGACGTATGATTCCTGCTATGGATATTTACGATATGGTTATCGGTTCTCGCAAATTAACCAATCAGTCGAGAGTCGTCAGCCTGATGAGAAAAACCCTCAAGGCGTTGTTGTATTTCTTTGGCGATCATGCTTCTGCCGATCCCAACAGTGGTATCAGAATTTTCAGAAAGTCATTGGTAGAATCTGGAGGGCACTTGTTCAGCAAGGGTTTTTCGTTTTCGACCTCTCTGACTTTTTTTGCAGCTCTGAATCACCAGTTTATTGAATACATTCCGATTGAATATGGCGACCGAACCGGAGTTTCTAAAGTCCGTCATCTCAGAGATTCGATTAAAACATTTTTTCTGGTCATTAGCATGTCGCTGATTTATAGACCCATAAAGTGTTTTGCCTGTCTTCTATTACTTTTTGTTTTTGGAACCGGTTTGCTTGGTTCTATCAAAACTCGGCTCAAGCAGGAAACTTTTCTCGGCCTCATATTTTCTTTTGGCGTAGGCATTCTCGTGTTGGGGCTTTCGTTTCTGGCATTCATCCAGGGGAAAATATATGAGCACACCTTGTCGAGACAGCATAGAATTTAAGCCTCTGATCGTTTTGGTTCAGCCTCAAATGGGGCTTTCCGGAGAATTCTCCCGGCATCTTCCGTTGAGTTTGCTGTACGTTGCGGCGGCGTTGAAAAATCTGCCGGTGCGTGTCGAAATTTTAGATACCAGAGTCACCGAGGGAAACTGGCAAAAAA
>SABV01000132.1 GCA_009928855.1 Erysipelotrichia bacterium
ATTTGTCGTTCCGGTAGGGGTTTCTGACCCTTCTCAAGCTCCAGAACTGGCAGCCCAGGTAACCAACATGAAACTCACAGCCGCCACCGGAGCCTTTTTTGGTTTTAATGTATTGCCAACTATCATATTTTTCTCAGCTTTCATGGCCATTCTTTATCATCTCGGCATCATGCAACGCCTGGTTTATTATGTCGCCATGATCATGCAGAAAACCATGAAAACTTCGGGTGCAGAATCTCTGAGCGCCGCCGCCAATATTTTTGTCGGCCAGACCGAAGCTCCGCTGGTAATCAAGCCATATGTCGAAAAAATGACATTTTCTGAACTTTCCTGCGTCATGACCGGCGGTATGGCCACGATAGCCGGTGGCGTCATGGCCGGGTATGTCGGCATGCTTAAAGACAGTATTCCGGGCATTGCAGGGCATCTGATTGCCGCATCGGTAATGTCGGCACCTGCCGCCATGGTCTTTGCCAAGATTCTGGTACCCGAAACAGAAGTACCTGAAACCAGCGGCAATGTTGAACTGAAAATCGAAAAAATTGACCAGAACGTTATCGACGCGGCAGCACGTGGGTGCTCTGAAGGTATGAGTCTGGCACTGAACGTTGCAGCAATGCTGATTGGTTTTATCGCCATGATAGCCATGGGCAACCATCTCTGGGGCATGTTTGCCAATCTGATCGGCCTTACCAGCTATAACACTCTCGAATCATTGCTGGGGCTTATCGCTTCGCCATTCGCTTGGATGCTCGGGGTTCCGATGCAGGACATCAGCATTGCCGGAGAACTGCTCGGCAAAAAAACAATTCTCAATGAATTTGTTGCTTACGCAGATCTGGCCAATTACCTCAACGGCAACGTATTGGTAGACGGAAAGGCAGTAGAACTCACAATGCGAACACGAGTAATTCTCAGTTATGCACTGTGTGGATTCGCCAATCTCGGCTCAATCGGCATTCAGCTTGGCGGCATCGGTGGCATAGCACCTTCACGCCGCGGCGACCTGGCCAAACTTGGCCTGAGAGCTCTCATAGCAGGCACTTTCGCTTCGTTTTTAACCGGAAACATAGCAGGTATGCTGATTTAAAATCCGTATTAAAAAGGGCGTGTCGCATTTAACGGCGACACGCCTTTTTCTTTAGCATCCAGGCGGTTGTCTGTGCTATCATACAGCCTGAAAAATTAAGCTTTCAGGAGCGACAGATGAAAATCGGACTAGCCGGCTTGCCGATGTCAGGCAAAACAAGCATCTTCAACATGGCAACCAGAGCCAAAGCACAAACACGCGACTATCTAGCCCAGACAGACGAAATCAACAATGGCATCATAAAAGTTCCGGATGCCCGCATTGACAAGCTCGCAACCATTTTCAAACCTAAAAAAACGACATTTGCAACGGTTGAATTTACCGATATCCCTGGAATCAGTAACGCCGAAAGCAAGTCTGCAAGCAAAACACTGGCGAACATAAGATCATGCGATGCAATCATGCTGGTTGTAAGACTTTTTCCCGGTGAAGAAGTGCCGCACATACACAATAAAATTGACCCGGCTGCCGACCTCGACGAACTTAGCCTAGAATTCATTTTTAGCGATCTCGAAATGATCATGAATAAAATTGAAAGATTGAACAAAGAAATGAAGGCAGGCAAAAAACCAGAAATGGTGCGCGAAATGGAACTGATGGAAAGATTGCGCAAAACACTTGAAGACAACAAGTTTATCTCGACTGTAGAACTCACCGAAGAAGAAGAACACGGGCTGCGCGGCTTCAGGTTCCTTACCCAGAAACCTCTTTTGCTGATCGGCAACTGTTCAGATGATCAGTTTTTGTCAGACAGCGATAGCGCGGTGCAGTCATTTAAAACCGCCTGCCAGGAACGTGGCTGGTCGCCAATGCTTATTTCGGCTGCAACCGAAATGGAAATTTCTGCCCTTTCTCCAGAAGAAGAAGCCATTTTTCTCGAAGAATACGGCATAAAGGAATCTGGTCGTAACCGTCTCATTTCAGAAGCCTACCGCCTGTTGAACTATATCAGTTTTCTTACTGTCGGCGAAGATGAAGTCAGAGCATGGCCCCTGCAAAAAGGCACTTCTGCCCAGAAAGCGGCAGGCCGCATTCATTCAGACATTGAACGTGGTTTTATCAGAGCTGAAGTCGTTGCCTGCAAAGACTTCTTTGAAAAAGGCACGATGGTTGCGGTTAAAGCAGCCGGGCTTTCAAGACTTGAAGGAAAAGAGTATATTGTTGAAGACGGAGATATTATAAACTTCAGATTCAACGTCTGATTTTTCTGAGAAAGAGCAACGAATGAGCCTCCAACGGCGCCTTACCAGAGGAATTTCAGCCGTTCTGGCTGTTATTCTGGTTTTTATGGTGTTAACTTCGATGTCATACTGGGACATCGAAGGTTTTGTACAGACCATTCTACCAGCTAACATTGCCATCGCCCGTTCTTATGAAAAAATTGCCGGTCTCTACGCCCAGCTGGGTGAAATCGCTAACGAAAACTTTCAGACTGTGCCGGCCAGCATCGAAAAAGACAGTCATGCGCAGACGCTTGAACTTGAGCAGTCCATTACCAAGCTTGAAGCTTTGATCAAAGATGCACAGCGCCAGGAGAACCTGAGACAGGTAAAACACCTGAGCGTAAGCTTCATCAAACAGATTGCGTCTTATGAACTGTTGATCAAAAGCCGCAATCGCCTGCTTAAAAAAAATTCTGACCGGAGAGCAAAAGCTTCTGAAACTCTGAGAGCAGATGTAATAAGCCTTCTGGATCGTTTCAAAAGCATGATGATCGACTTTAAAAGCGCCTTAAAAAACCCTGATTTTCAGGCATCAATCGGCGGCACATCCTCTTTAATGGAGCAAATATCGAGAATAGAAAAAGATCTGATTCTTGCCGAAACTGAAGTGGCTCTTTATTTAAGCTTAAAAAAAGGCAAAGACCTTTCGGACAGCAAAAGCGGCAAATCGTCGGCAAATCGCGTAGAAAACCGCCTGCGGGCAATTCTGTTTCTTCTGGACCGTTCGATTCATGAAAGCAGAACATCTCTGCATAAAAGGGTATTAAAACAGGTTGAAACTAAAATAAGAGGTTTCTATGAATCATTTCAAAATTTACGCAATATTCTCGAAGCCCCCGAAAGTGAATTGCTTGAAATAGAAGATCAACTAAACCGGCTGCTGGCAAACCTGCAGGCTTTAAAACAAAAAGCGGTGGGAATCGCCGCCAAAGAAGCTGATTTTTTCTGGAACCGCATTTTTTCAATTTCAGACGAACTGATGCAGCATGCCAGCAACAATCACAACCTGATCTTTGCCTTTCTTTTGGCCGTGCTGGCCAGCGGCATCTATCTTAATATTGTGCTTCCAAAGCAGATAGGTGGTCCTATCAAGCAGCTCAGCACAGAAATTGCCAATTTCAAATTTGGCAATGAAATTCTCGAAATCCCACAATCATCAGGAACAGAAGAAATAGATGCCCTTGGCGAAGCTTTTAAACTGATGGTAGAGCGGCTTAATCTGCAGGCAGAGGTTAACCGCAATTACCTTGAATCAATTCACAGCCTGACCCACATTTATCGTGAGCTGCATGAAACAGAACAGCGCATAGACCTGCCAAATGCAAGACGCGAGAAAGCTGTCAATATGATTCTTCAACAGCTGATTTCTCAGTGTCCGCAGATAGACCTGGTTAAAGTCATGGTTATCCACGAAAACCCCGAAAATCCTGATGAAGAAAAATATCTCGTCAGACTCGGCGACCACGAATTCAGTGACAGATTCAAAGCGAGCGATGAATTCAAACCATATTGCATGTCTGTGGGGTACAACCCTGCTGATCACAGGCTTTCCTGCGAAGAAAAGATTCCATTAGAGCAGGGCTTGAGTGGCTGGAACTTTGTCAACAATCCTGGCATAAAAACAGGGGTTGACGATGCCAGTTTTTTTCAGCCGGTCTATTCACCGCCTCCCTTCAACGATAACCCGATACTAACCTCAAGAGCTTATGAAAAAGGCCTTAATGGCAGTCTTATAACAGAAATGCTCAATGTTCCTCATCACGAGGCTGATGAGGGCGAAATTAACTATGGGCTTCTGTTTGTTTATTTTCTTGATCCCAACATAAAGCTCTCGTGGCAGGAAATCTTTTTTATTCAGATTATTGCAGGTCAGGTCGCTTCAATTATCGAAACAGACGCTCTTTTGCAAGCTCATGATCAAAAGAAGAAAATTGATGACCAGCTGAATATGGCACGCGAGATTCAAGAAAACCTGCTTCCTCAGACTGTTCCCAACTGTGCCGGCCTTAAAATAAGTCGCATCAATAAGCCCGCCGCCGAAGTTGGCGGCGACTATTTCGATTTTTTTGATCTGGGCAATAACAGACTCGGAGTGGTCATAGCCGACGCCTCCGGAAAAAATGTTCCGGCAGCCATTATAATGACTGTTTTTAAAACCACCCTTTCGACCATGGAACTGGCGAACCTTTCTGCTAATGAAGTTCTCTCAAGAGCCAATCGTATTATTGCTAAAAATATTACCAACGATCGTTTTATAACGGCAATGTACGTTATAATAGATGCGACGACCGGTGAGGTCGAGCTCTCAAGTGCTGGGCACAATCCGGCATTTGTAGCTTCAGGGCGCGGAATGGAACTAACTTTGCACGAAAAGAACGTTAAATGTATGCCATTGGGTATTCTTGAAAATTACAAGTATGAAACCACACAATTCACTCTTAAAAAGGGCGATTTGTTGTTTCTTTATACAGATGGCGTAACAGAAGCACGAAACGAGACAGAAGAAGAATTTGGCGAAAGCCGCCTGAAAAAATTCTTAAACAGGCCTCGTGCCGCAGACCCGGCCAAAGCAATTTTACATGAGATTCAGGAATTCTCAAAATATGCTAAACAGCATGACGATATTACCGCTGTTTCGATAGAGTTCAACGGGGGCAAAGTATGAACAGTCAGATTGAAAGCCAGGCCCGCACATACTGGGACAAAACCTGGAACAGGTTTTTAAAATATCACGGTATGATAGCGCCCTCGGCCAAACTGGTTCAGCACCTGTTTGAACATGTTCCCAGGCACGGCATAATAATTGATCTCGGCTGCGGAGAAGGAAGAAACAGCCTTTACCTGAGCCAGGTCGGGTACAATATTATCGGCATAGACCTTTCTTTTAAAGCCGCAAAGGTTATGAAAAACAATTTTTTCGAAGAAGAGTTGAAAGGACTTGTCATTAAGGGTGACGCACGCTGCCTGCCCTTTGCGAACGACAGTGTTGACGGTATTCTAGCGCATCACTTATTCGACCATCTTGACTATAAAAGCTTCACAACCGCTATAGACGAAACATTCAGGGTGCTCAAGCATAACGGAGTGATGTTGATGACCATGGATTGTTTTTCTGAGCTGGCTGGCGACAACAATTCGATTACTACCGACGATGGCTCAATAATTTTTGTTAAGGGCAATCACAAAGGTATGCTGGTCAGACCATATCATGATGACGAACTGGCAAACCTTGCAGATAAAGGTTGGCAGACTTTAAAAGACGAGATAACCCCAAAGCGCAGCAAAATTCTATTATTGAAAAAATGCAAAGCTGACTGCTGACCCTCTCTCATTCGGGTTTTTCAGCAAAAGCGCTAATCAGATGCCTAGATATCGGTTTCGCGCGCTATTTTTGTCGGAGCGGCAGTAACCTGGTTGCGTCCGTGTTCTTTAGACCAGTAGAGCGCGACGTCGGCTGCTTTGATTAAAGAATCCATGTCGTCAGCGCAATCAGGAAACACAGACACGCCAAAACTGGCCGTAACTTTAATGACCACGCCCGAAACTTCAAGATAATCGTTTTCAATAGAGCGCCGGATACGCTCGGCGACGGCGACGGCACCGATCATTTCTGTTTCGGGCAGAACCAGAGCGAATTCTTCGCCGCCATATCTGACCGGAAGATCATGCGTTCTTATGGCCCGACGCAGTATGGCAGCAACGTGTTTGAGAACCTCGTCGCCGGTCTGGTGACCATAATTATCATTCAAAGATTTAAAATGATCAATATCAACCATTATCAGCGCCAGGTTGCGCTTAAATCTCGCCGCTCTCTTTATTTCGTCAAGAAGGCGCTGTTTAAAATAACGATGCAGATAAAGCTTTGTCATGCCATCAGTGATAGCCTGTTCATAAAGCTGAGCATTTTTGACAGCCGCGCCAAGCTGAACAGCAAAAACCTTTATCAGCCTGATGTCTCTATTGGTAAAACCATTTGCTCCGGTTGTTGCGCAGAGGTGTACAAAGCCAAGAAACTCGCCCTGATTGAGAATTGGCACCACCACGAATGACTCACCAAAAATCTTTTCGTCAAGACGCTTAAGTTCGGCAGGTTGCCCCTTGCCCTTTTCGTATTCAAAAGATTCCTTTTTATCATGAGCAAGCTGCAAAATTTCGGAATCGTCGAGAGAGAGGTTTTCGGGGAGGTGCGTAGCATCGCCGAGATGGCTCATCAAATTAAAAATGCGTCTTTCTTCGTCATACAGCCACGTTGTACCGCGATCTATATCAGTAATCTCTGATATCGCACTCATAGCCATATCAAGAAGCGCCTGCAGCTGCAGCTCAGAAGAAATCATCTGAGAGGCCTGGTATAATATGCTGACTTCCTGAATTTTTTCGTCAAGCCTGACGTTTGCCTCTCTCAGGTCTGAGAGCAACAGAAAATTGTTGATAGCAACCGAGATGTTGCGAGAGAGAGTCTTTAAAAAGGTGACTTCTTTGTCTGTAAGGGGCACTTCTTTAAGCTTGTGACCAACGACAAGAAACCCGATCAGTTTTTCTCTGACTTTGAGAATCGACACACAATCAAGGTTGTCTTCAGAAAAAGCATTAAGAGCTTCACGAATATATTTAAAGTCAGAAACACGATAGGTTATTTCATCAGAATTAGCTTCGAGAGCAGCAATTTCATCTTGAGAAACATCGAATTCGTAGGTTTTATGGACAAGTTTCCAGGAGGAATGCAATGAAACCTTTCGGTTGTAATTGTCAAAAAGAAATATGCCGCCCTTGCGTACCCCAAGAGTGCCCAGCAGAAGGTGTAAAAGAGACTTAAGCTGCGCATCAAAACTACTCACGCGACAAAGTTCATCTCCGATGTCGCTTAAGGCTTCTAGAACATACTCATAACGCAGTACCTGCTGCTGCATTTTCTGTTCAAGGTCAGACATGGTGATTTAACCCTTAAACTTGGCTACTGCTTCTTCCTCTTTGTCAAAAGGTTCTGCAAATTGCAAAAGACCCATCATTTCGAATGTTTTACGGTTGGTTGGCGTCAGGTTAGTAAATGCCAATGCACCCTCAGATTCTTCTATGGCCTCTATGACACCGATCAGAATCGAAATTCCGATGCTGTTTATCAGCGGTGACTGTTCGAGGTTGATAACAATCTTGTTTATTGACTTCTCGAGATGCTCAGAGCATATCTCGTCAACCTGTTCAGCACCCAGGTCGTTGAGATAACCCTTCGTTCTTATAACCAGAACGGAGCCATCAACCTGATGCGTTAAAGAAAATTCTTCTGACATATTTATATTCCCAAACTCCCTGGAAACTTAAGTTCTTCCTGAGAATGCTCTCATAGTGGCGAACCGGGAAGATCTCCCAATTAGACTAACACAAAAAAACAAGATAAACAACAAAATCATGCTTTCGGGTTTATTGCCCATTTTTTGATTAAAACCCGCATAGCAACAACAATCGCGACAGAATACTTTATTTTTGTTTTTACCTTGCTTTTTTCTAAAGCATTTATATATTTCCTGTCTCATGTGGAAATATAATCGACAGATAAATATTCGCTGGTTTTCATTTATTACCGGCATAATCATTTTGTTGTATCTGGCTTTTTTTGTAAGCGGCGGCGCCACGCAACTCTTCTCGCAGATAGCTCTCAAGGCAGAACTCACCAAAATACAGATTGCAGCTGAATTCGCACCGATATGGTTATGGCCAGCGGGTTTTGTAGTTATAATATTACTAATGCTGGCAGGCGTACCTTCGGTAATTTTCTTTACATTACTGTCACTCACAAGCGGCTTTTTAATTGCGTGCATTCTCACATTTTTCGCTCAGTTCATCGCAACTTTCATCGCAATGCGCAGGTCATGGAAAGCACAAACCACCGACACGATTTCCCCTCAATTAGAAGAGCTTTTGCAGGAAACAACAAAAGAATTCGCATCTTTCGCGTTCTGGAGTCGTGTCTATTATTCATGCCCGCTACGAAGCATTGATGCGCTGACTGCTCATGTACACCCTCAGGAGCAGCCGCTGTATCAGAGCTTAATACCGGCAGGAGCTGCTTTGATTGTAAGAATGACGATCCCGATATTCTGGGTCGATTCACTTATAAAGCTTTTAACAAATGTGTCGCCTGACCCGTCGTCGGCAGAAACACAAATGCTTTTCTGGTCTTCTGCCTTGATTGTTTATACAATGATGCCAAGAATTCCTGAACTGTTCATCTGCCCGGCCAACACCAGAAAAGTTCTGCTCGCCCTTGAAAACAGGCCGGAAGAAGAAATTCAGACAAACAACGAACAGACAACAGCGCCAGCGCAGGTTAATGAGCAAAAAGAAGTGGCAGCAGCCGATAAACCGATGAGCGCAGATAACAGAGCTCAACCTGAATTAGTAAAATAGTTGACTATGCCCTCAGATTTGTTTAAAGCTTAGTAGTTAGTTTTTAAATGAATCATTTTTCGGAGGGTAGAATGTCATACGACACATCACTGATCAAGGAATTAAAACACAGGGCCGCAAGAATCAGGTGGCTTTCACTCAAAACCACTGCTGAGGCTGGCTCAGGGCACCCTACTTCATGTTGTTCATGCGCAGAAATTCTTTCCGCGCTTTTTTTCAAAGTAATGCGTTATGATCCAAAGAATCCAGGGTCTCATTCAAATGACCGCCTGGTCATGTCAAAGGGACATGCTGCTCCTGCCCTTTATGCGGCATGGTGTGAAGCCGGTTATCTGGAAGAAAAAGAACTTTTTACGTTGCGCAAAATGGGGTCAAAAATAGAAGGACACCCGATGCCAAGTCTGCCTTTTGTAGACGTAGCCACCGGCTCGCTCGGGCAGGGTCTTTCTGTTGGTCTTGGCATTTCAATTCAACAGAAAAAAGTTGTAAAAAACGGAGCAAGAACTTTTGTACTGATGGGTGACGGCGAAGTTGCAGAAGGCTCAGTATGGGAAGCTTTTGCCCTTGCCGACAATCTGAAGACAGATAACCTGGTGGCCATAATCGATGTTAATCGTCTTGGTCAGAGCCGCGAAACGATGCACGGCCATGACATGCGAACTTATGCACGCAAGGTTGAAGCGTTCGGCTGGGAAGCCATCGTCGTCGAAGATGGCCACGACGTCGAAAAAGTTCTCAAGGCTTTTGAACAGGCCATAAACGTATCAGGCAAACCGGTCTGCATCATTGCCAAGACCCTCAAAGGCGGCGGCTTAAGTCAGATCGCAGACAAAGAAAACTGGCACGGAAAACCAATTATGCCAGGACAGGG
>SABV01000133.1 GCA_009928855.1 Erysipelotrichia bacterium
CATTTTCTGGCGGGCGTCTTCTTCTATTCACTAAATTAACATTTGTTGTTATAATCAGAAACATTCGGTTTCTTCTGGGGGGTATGATGTTTAAGTTGATTAGGCAATCTGTTCTGTTTCTTTTATTTTTGGGTTTTCTGGGTTTGTCGGCTTCAGTCAGCGCCGAAGAAAATTCTGCGGTTGTTGCCGCAATTAAGGGCAGGTTGTCAGAAAAACATCTTACACAAACCATTCTTGGAGCTCTTGCATTTCTTGAAGATCGTCAGGTCAGACCTCGCTCCGGTAAGCTGTCATGCGAATTCGACAGCTCAGAAGAAGGAGACGGTTGCAGAACATTGCTCAGCTTTAATATTCCATTTCATGAGAATCTGGGGCTTCCGGCGCCATCTAGAATCAAGGCGCATAACCGCACAGGTGAATGGGCCAGTTTTATACACTTTATGCCCAACAAACTTGGTTTTAAGGGCCGAGCGCCTGCCTCTGTCCAGGATTCAAACCTTTTTATGACTGCTTTTATAGCGTATCCGATGTTTTTGTTCGATGAATCTGCTTTGCCTGCCCAGAAGCGTCATATAAACCACATGCTGAATTTGGCCATGAAAAATATTCAAAGCTTCAAAAGAGAAGATGCATACAACTTCTGGGCGGTTCTTCCCGGCGTCAAAAGCGATGCTTTAAGAACCGGCCCTTTTAATATTACTGTTGCACAGCTCGAATTGCTTGCAAAAGCTTATCTGAACCCAAAATTAAAGCGGATTTTTGATTTGCTTGCGCGGGGTCAGCAGACGCCCCCAAAATATTGGCTCGAGCGCTGTCTTGATCAGACCGAGAACATAACCGGTGCCGATGCTCTTTTTAATATTCCCAATGATGCCGACGATACTTCGACAGCGGTTGCTTTTCAATTTATGTATTGCAACAGATTTTCCGATGCCGGAATCACCCCTGATTATGATGCTTTACATAAAATTTCTGAATTTCGCGATATAGAACGTGCACGAGAAGACGGTCGTGATGCCTGGAAAGGCAAAAACACCGGCGCTTTTCTTACCTGGATGAAAGATGAAAACCGGCCTGTTTTCGAACGTCCTGAGATTGGTATTATCCCACTTGGGGTCAATAACGTAGATGTTGTGGTTAATTCTAATGTGCTTTTTGCAATGGCTTTGTC
The DNA here is from genome assembly GCA_009928855.1 of Erysipelotrichia bacterium. GTDB lineage: Bacteria > Muiribacteriota > Ozemobacteria > Ozemobacterales > Ozemobacteraceae > Rifleibacterium. The sequence continues at coordinate 1,172 of SABV01000133.1, forward strand.
GGGCAAAAAAGACCTGCCAGGCTATAATGAATCTGTAAGCCTTATAAGATCAGCTGCAGAAACCCATGCCTGGCCAGAGGCCGGTCTTTACTACCCGCAAAATATGATTTTTCCCTACGCCGCATCACGTGCCTATCGCGATGGTAATGCCCGGGAACCCGACATGAAACTCGCGATGCACCGAATCTTGCGCGATCTTATTAAGGCTCAACATGAGTGGGGCGAAAAAAATCGAACACGCAAAGGAGCCTTTCCGGGGGGTGATGATAAAAGCGATCACCTGGCAACGGCGCTTGCCGTGACCACTCTTATTAATATCGGCCGCCAGAACGCGCTTGAATTGAACATGGCGCCCGAATATGATCTTGCCCTGAGCTCCGGCGTTAAATATCTGCTTGATCAGGCCATCTGGAAGCACCCTGAAAACGCTTCAACTATCGGTAAATTCAAAACTCCGGGTAATAAATCTGCAACCTGGCTGTCGGGGCTGTTTTTTGCGGCATCGTTCTGGGATCTCGCCCATTGGCGTTCGCAGGCTTTTACCGTTTCCATGGTATTAGAAGCACTTACCAAATACGCTCTGGCTTACGATCTTGACGATGTGCCAGCCTGTTCCAGAAAGCTGAAACTGCTTTAATTCAGATTTAAACTCCTTTTTAATCGATATGCCTGGCGGTCAGGTTGTGCAAAGCAGCCTTTCTGAAGGGCACGCATTAAATTAATAGATTCTCGCGAAGCCCGTGCCCGCTGAGGCGGGTAATCTGGTCTAAGTGAGAGTTCAGGGTATTTTAGTTTGATTGCCCGGTTTGTTGTAAATTTGCTTGCATTGAAAGGTCTGGTACTTTTACACTGATCTGCTGTAAATTGTTAGATATAGATTTTTTTTCAAGGAGAAAAGGATGCTTCAGAACTTCTCTTATCTGGCACCGGAAACCCTTAAAGAGCTTTATGCCATGCTTAAAAAGAATTCCGGTAAAAGCATGATTCTGGCTGGCGGCACAGACTTGCTGGTAAGCCTGCACAATAACTGGATCGCTCCAGACAGCCTCATAGACGTCAAAAATATTCCAGAGCTGAACGGAATTTCTTATAGCTCGGTAAATGGCCTTTCTATTGGCGCTACCACAACCTGCATTGATTTGATTAACGATAAAGATGTCGGAAAACATTATCCATTGCTGGTCGAGGGTGCTCATCATATCGGTTCGCCGCAATTGCGCAATCGCGCCACTATTGGGGGAAACATCTGTACCGCCTCGCCCTGCGCCGATATGGGGTGTTCTCTTCTTGCTCTTGGAGCAAGCGTTGAACTTGCTTCCGAAGAAGGTGTTCGTGCCATTGCTCTCAAAGATTTTTTCACTGGTCCTAAGAAGACACAGATAAAGAAAAACGAAGTTCTGCAACGAATTATTGTTCCGGCAAATATGGCTGATGCAAAATTCGGTATGCGGAAACTCAAGAGAATAAAGGGCCATGATCTTGCTCTCGTAAGTGTTGCAATCGCCAGAACTGATAAAACAATGCGCGTTGGCATTGGTTCCTGCGCTCCCACTCCGGTGGTAACTGCCGAATTGCCGGCAGACGCATCGTTCGAAAAAGTTGTCGCAGCGGTCGAAAAGGTCATCTGCCCTATTGACGATGTGCGCGCTGGTAAAGAATTCAGACTGTTCATGACTAAAGAATTCGTTGAACAGATTTATTCCGAACTTTTCTGAGTGAAGGGAACCAATATGAAAATAACTATTACTGTTAATGGCAAAAAATATCAGCGCGATGCCGCTGAAGCCAAAAATCTTTTGCATTTTTTAAGAGAAGACCTTGGTCTTACCGGCACCAAGGAAGGCTGTGGGGCCGGCGAATGCGGTGCATGCACTATTGTGATGAATGGAAAAACCGTAAATTCATGCCTGATTCTTGCCGTTGAAGCTGATGGTGCTGAAATTTTTACTATCGAAGGCGAAGCTAAAAACGGCAAGCTTTCAAAGCTGCAGCAGTCTTTTAAAAAAAATCATGCGGTGCAGTGCGGCTTTTGCACCCCTGGAATGATTATGTCGGCCAGAGCCCTGCTTGATAAAAACTCTAAACCAACCGTTGACGAAATAAAGGCGGCTATCGAAGGCAATTTCTGCAGATGTACCGGTTATAAGCAGATTATTGAGGCTATTCAGGATGCTTCAGGGCAGCTCAAAAAGAAGGAGGGACTTAACCGTGCTTGAAAATACTCCTAAAAAAGAACTTAAACATGTCGGTAGAGATGTTGAGCGTATAGATTCTGTAGAAAAGCTTACCGGACAGGCGCTTTATACCGGCGACCTCGAATTCGCAGGCATGTTGCATGGCAAAGTCTTGCGCAGCCCGCACGCCAAGGCTAAAATCAAAAAAATTGATGTCAGTAAGGCGAAGCGTCTTATGGGGGTTCATGCCATTCTGACCGGTAACGACCTCGAATACCGTGTGGGTTTGTATCTGGTCGATAAATACATTCTTGCCCGTGATACGATCAGGCATTTTGGTGAAGCTGTAGCTGCCGTTGCCGCCGAAACCCCTGCAATTGCACAGCAGGCGCTTGATCTTATCGAAGTAGAATACGAAGTCATGACCCCGTTTCTTGAGCCGAAGCAGGTTTTTGATAAAAAAGCGCCACTGGTGCACCCTGATCTGGGTAGCTATGACTATGTTAAAGCCGTTTTTACGCCGGTGCCCGGCACCAATATTGCCAATCATACAAAATTGCGCAAAGGTGATGTCGATAAAGCTTTCAAGCAGGCGGATTACGTTTTTGAGCGCGAGTATACAAACCCGAATGTTCAGCATGTGCCAATGGAAACCCACATCGCTGTGGGTAAATGGGATATTGGCGATAAAATAACCATTCACACCTCGGCTCAGTCTCCTTTCACCGTGCGCAATCTGTTTGCTATTTCATTTAAGATTCCGCACTGCAATATAAGAGTAATTACCCCGTATGTTGGCGGTGGTTTTGGCGGTAAGGCCGGCATTCATCTTGAGCCGCTTTGCTGTTGCCTTTCTAAGGTAGCAGGTGGTCGCCCGGTAAAAATTCAGGCTACACGAGAAGAAGAATTCAGCCTGCTTCCGTGCCGATCAGGGCTTACCTACAACATTAAGACCGGCGTTAAAAAGAACGGCAAGATTGTCGCCCAGAAAATGGTTATGTACTGGGATGCCGGCGCCTATGCTGATTATGCTGTTAACGTAACGCGTGCTTCTGGTTTTTCGGCATCTGGCCCTTATGAAATTGAAAATGCCTGGGTTGATGCATATACGGTTTATACTAATAAGCCATTTGGCACCGCTTATCGTGGCTTCGGCCATGTCGAATTCAGCTGGGGCGTCGAACGCCAGATGGATTTTGTCGCCGGCCAGCTTGGCATTGATCCATTGAAGTTTCGTAAGCTGAATGCTCTCAAGGCTGGTTCAAAAACCATGACCGGTGAAGAAATCGTTGAAAACAGCGGTAATGTAACCAAATGTATGGAAGCGGCGGCTGCATCGATCAAGTATGGCACTCTTACCGCCGCTGAAAAAGCTCGCGAAAAGAAAACCGGAATGAAGATCGGTAAATCTGTCGTTGCTTTACACAAGGCTCCTGCTATGCCACCGTTCACCGGCACAGTGCTGATTCTAAAGCTTAATGAAGACGGCAGTGTTACCGGCAGCCATTCTCTCACTGATTACGGTATGGGTACTTATACTTCGCTGGCCCAGATCATCGCTGAGGTTTTAAGATGGCCTGTTGAGCGTGTTCGCATGCCAATCGAAAACGATACCGATCGCGATCCCTATGATTGGCAGACAGTGGCTTCTAAAGGTTTGTTGCTCTCAGGCAATGCCGCAATTCTGGCTGCAAAAGACCTGCTTGATAAATGTTACGATGTGGCCGCTCAGGCTTTACGTGCCCAGAAGTGCGACCTTGATCATGATGCCGATAAAGTGTTTGTTAAACACCATCCTCATAGCTTTGTCACGTTTCAACAAATGGCGGTTGGCTATGCATACCCCAATGGCAACGCGATTTGCGGGCCGATTATTGGTATGGGGCGCTATATTGCTCAGGGCCTTACTAACCTCGATAAAGAAACAGGCCAGGGCAACCCCGCCCTCGACTGGACTTACGGCGCTCATGGCCTGATTGTCGAAGTGAACGAAAAAACCGGTGCATATAATATTATAAAAGTTGCATCGGCTTATGACGTTGGCTGCGTTATCAATGAAGCGTCTGTGCGTGGTCAGGCTATCGGCGGTATGCTGCAGGGCCTTGGCACAGCCATGTGCGAAGGTTATGTTTATAATGACAAAGGTCAGCTGCTTAATCCATCGTTTACAGATAACAAGATTCCGACGAGTCTCGATATTCCCGAAGAAATCGACTGCATTGCCATTGAAACTCCTCAGATAGACGGCCCATTCGGGGCTCGTGGAGTAGGGGAACATTCGATGATCGCAGTTTGTGGTGCTCTCGGAAATGCCATAGAACAGGCGGTTGGCGCTGATCTGATTCATATGCCGATTCGTCAGGAAGATGTCTGGCAGGCGCTTCAGAAAAAAAAGATGCGCAGAACCAGGTGATCAAAAAGCCGCCTCTTAAGCCGGGGCGGCTTTTTTAAATCTGTGAGGTGGAATCTGAAAGAGGCTGGAGGCAAACCTAATTTATGAAATTGCAAAATTTTACGGGAAAATTATATGTCGTATTTTTTCTCGTAACCATGTTGTTTGCTGTTACAGCCAGAGAAGGGCGTTTTTTAGGTTATTCCCTGGTGCCGCTGGTAGACAAAGAGCAGCAGGTATTGTTCGCCGTCGAAGATGCGCAAAAGCTTTTTAAGGGCGCCTCTTCTCTTAAACAGCTTACAGAAGACGAAGCGATTGTTTTTGATGCCTCCGGTTATGAAATTGGGCGCCTGGTGCATACTCAACCCGTTGCGCGTCAGATAACTGGGTATGGCTCGTGGTTGCCAATATTGATCGGCATTGACAAAGACCAGAAAATAACCGGAATCACCCTGCAACCGAATCAGGAAACACCGGGTTTTGTTAAAAGGCTTGAAGGCTTAAGCTTTTTTAACTCATGGGATGGCCACCTTGCCAGCGAAGCGGTAAGTTTAGATGTTGATGCCGTGTCCAGAGCTACCATGACCAGTCGTGCCACCATTGAGAGCGTAAAATTGCGCCTGGCAAAGCATCTTGAACTTGAGGTCGCCAGAAAAGCCATTGATTACAGCGCTATTTGTTTTGAAGTGCTGGCATGGTTTTTTCTTGTCTTGTCACTGCTTGCGTGCTATGGGCGTCTTGGGCTGGCAAAACATCGAATTGTCGTTCTTTTCATGGCGTTAATTATTCCTGGTTTTGTTCTTGGCCGTTTTGTATCGCTAGAACTTCTTTATGCCTGGTCTTTGAATGGAATCCCTTTGGCAACGCAATTGTTTTTGACTGTAGTAATGGCACTGGCTTTTATGATTCCTTTGTTTACCGGCAAAACCTGGTATTGCACCTGGTATTGCCCTTATGGCGCGGCTCAGGAACTCGCAGGCGGTCTTTGCTCAAAAAAGCTTGATATGGCAGGGGCAAGGGGAGCATTTTTCCGACGATTGCGGCCCTCAATACTGATGGTTATTACTTTTTTGCTCGTCGTGGGCGTAAAAGTCAATTTGAACAGTATTGAGCCATTTTCGGCTTTTCTGCTTAAGTCGGCTTCAATAACCGTTATTACTCTGGCAATCGGCTTTTTAATTATTTCTGTGTTTGTCAGGCGCCCCTGGTGTAATTATTTCTGCCCGAGCGGGCAGATTGTTGAGCTTCTAAGAACAGGTATTGGCGGTCATGAAGATAAAATTGAGGCGAGGGAGATTCATCACATGAAAATTCAGGAAGTTATAAATCTTTTGCTGGCGATAGCGGTCATAATATTGCTGATGTCGCCAACCCGGATTGCTCAGAATGGCAACGGGCTTGAAAACACAAAAAAACCTTCCGCTTCTGAGTTCACCAGAACTCCGGCTCAACCAGCTTCTTCGGTGGCGACGTCTCCGCTGCAGACCTCAGCTAACCAGACCCTGGCTACCATTTATCAGCGGAAAAGTGTGCGCAGCTTTAACGGGCAGATCGTCAGTCGCGAACAACTTACCGAACTTGTTAAAGCCGGAATGGCGGCTCCAAGTGCGATAAACCGCCAGCCGTGGCAGTTTATTGCTGTAACCGACAGGCCTGTTATCGACAGACTGTCTGAAAAGCTTCCATACGCCAAAATGCTTGCCAGCGCAGGGGCAGCGATAATCGTCTGTGGCGATATAGAAATTGCGAGGGCCGGTGAAACCGAAAATATGTGGATGTTGGATTGTTCAGCCGCTACGCAGAACATTCTGCTGGCTGCCGAAAGCATGGGGCTGGGCGCAGTCTGGACCGCGGCTTATCCTTATGAAGACCGCATCAATGCCGTAACTGAAACTGTCGGGCTTCCCGTTCATGTTATACCTCTTTGTGTGATTCCGGTCGGGTATCCAACCGGCACTGACAAGCCCAAAGACAAATGGAAGCCGGAACGTCTCCACTGGAACAGTTTTTCTTCTGCTTCTGAAAGCCAGAAGCTTGAATAGCCAAACCGGTAAATGACTGCGCAGTTTTATATTTTTATTGTTGTGAAGTAGTATTTTGTTTTGTATTTTGTGCTAGATTAACACAGTGCTTTGTGATGTCTGGTTGTATCTTTTATTTACTGATTTTTGGAGGGTTTTCATGCTTTTTCAAACCGAGAGTCTTGGTCACGCATGTGTGGTCAAGGTTCCAGACAGCATATTTTTCGATTCAGTTGCTGATTTTGATAAAACGATTCAGGAGGCTGAAGACAGCGGTAGCGAGACTGTTATAATCGATCTGGCCGGTGCCGAAATGATCTGCAGCTCCGCCATTACAACTCTGGTAAAACACCACATGAGCCTGCAAGCAAAAAATGGAAAACTTTTTATTGCCGGGTGCAATGCGTCTGTCAAAAAGATTCTTCATTTGCTTGGCCTTGATAAGGTTATTGGGATTACAGAAACAGTTGATGACGCTTTAAATACGCGGGCTTAAGGTGGTCCTATAAGATGCTTGCAATAAAAGATTTGTCTGCCGGTGATCTCGAAGTTATTTTAAAACATCTTAGCAGACGTGAACTCGAAAAAAATCAGATTTTGTTTGAAGAGGCCCATGAAGCCTCTTCGATGTTTTTTCTTGAAACAGGGGCCCTCAAGGTGGTTTCACGAAAAGCTATGGATGGTCGGGATGACGTGATGCTTGGTGCCATAAAACCAGGCGGTTATTGTGGTGAAGTTGCGTTACTGCGCGAAAATGCCTTGTATGAAGATACTGTGGTTGCAATGGAGACCTCGGTCGTTCTTGAGCTGAGCAAGGCTGCTATGCAAAAGATAATGCTGGCGTCAATGACAGCAGGCACCAAGCTGCTTCTGGGCATCAGTCGTAATATTCGTGAAGCTATTGCCATGCCGCAACAGCAGGAAATGGCAAAAATCATTGCTTTTGTTGCTCCTAAAGATGGTTCTGGCAGAACAACAGCGGCAACCCATCTTGGCACTTATCTGGCAAAAGCCGGCAAACGGGTGGTTTTTATCGATTGCGATATGCAGCTTGGCGATGCGCATGTGCACCTCGGTATGGCTTCTCAACCCCATATTGCTCGTCTTATCCAGATAGAAGAGCGTCTTTCTTTTGAGACTATCAAAAAGTATTTTCAGAATGTTGCCGGGCTGCAACTGCTTGCCGCACCTTCGCAGCCCCAAGAGGCTGAATTCGTAACCCGTTCTAATTTGAATCAGATCATTCAAGAAACTGCGCGAAACTGTGATTACCTTATTCTGGATGTTCCCAGTCATATAGATGAAATTTCGATTTTACTCTGGGATATGGCAGACCTGATGGTCTTTGTGGCCGAAGGAAACATCGCCGCATTAACGCGTATGAAGCGTCTGTTGGTTGCTATAGAGCGTCTTAATTACCCTAAAGAAAAATTTATGGGGCTGCTTAATAAGTTTTCTGAAGAACAGGGTGAATATCTTGAAAACTACAGAAAAATCATGCCACACAAATGGATGACTCTAGCTTATAATTCAAAAGTCTTTCAGCAGGCCATGTTGAAGGGCTATCCCGTATGGCAGATCGATTCAGCAGCTGCCGTCGCAAAGGATATGCAGGCTTTTTGCCAGCAGATTCTAGGCAAGACTCCTCAGAGCGCCGAGAAGGGTGGCATATTCGGTCGCATAAAATCAATGTTTGCTTAAAAAAAGAATAAAAAGATATTCAGGGAGGGATTGTCGTGAAAGATTTTAACAGTCGTAATGACGGCGTTGATTTTGACCGGGCAGTACTAATTGATTCAGG
>SABV01000563.1 GCA_009928855.1 Erysipelotrichia bacterium
AGCGGCATGGATTTTCTCAAACAGGTCAAACAGATTGACCCTGAAACGGTCTTTATTCTCATGACCGCCTATGGCTCTGAGAAGCTTGCGATAGAAGCTATGAAGCAGGGCGCCTATGACTATTTTTCAAAACCGTTTGATATCGAGGAAATGCGCGTCATTGTCGCGAAAGCCTGCGAGCGCTTCAATTTGGCGTATGAAAAGAAGAGTCTTGAAGAAAGATTTCTGGTAGAACCAGAAGCAGACCGTTTCATCGGAGATTCACAAGCAACCCGTCTCGTAAAAGAAAAGATCGAACAGGTTGCCAAAAGCGATATCACGGTTCTGATTCAGGGAGAATCAGGCACAGGCAAAGAACTGGTGGCAGAAGCAATTCAACGTAAAAGCAACCGCGCAACCGGGCCTTTCGTAACACTTAACTGTGCGGCATTGCCAGAGAACCTCATAGAAAGTGAGCTATTTGGCTACGAGAAAGGCGCTTTTACCGGAGCCGCTGCCCGCAAACGCGGAAAATTCGAAATTGCGAATGGCGGAACTATTTTTCTTGATGAAATCGGCGACATGGCTCTGAATACCCAGGCCAAAGTACTGCGGGTAATACAGGAACGCGAAGTTGAAAGACTGGGCGGAGCCAGACCGATAAAAGTTGATGTGCGCATAATTGCCGCCACCCACAAGGATCTGAAAGAATTGATCGAGAAAAAAGAGTTTCGTGAAGATCTTTTTTACCGCATAAATGTTGTCAACGTACAGCTTGCACCCCTTCGCGAACGCCAAGAAGATATTCCCATGCTCATAGAACATTTCGTTAAAGTTGCCGCGGGAAAAGCCAATCGCGAAATTAAAGGGGTTACTCCCAAGGCCATGACTGCTCTAAAAAACTTCAAATGGCCAGGCAACGTCAGACAGCTGCAAAACATTATTGAAGGTGCTTCTGTGTTTATCAAAGGCAATATGATCGACATAGAAAATCTGCCCGAAGAAATCAGAATAGGCTTTACCCCAGAAACTTCGACCGGCATGTTTGACTGGATAGCCGAGCAGATTCAACAGGGTAAAACACTCGAAGAAATGGTTGCCCAGATCGAAAAAGAAATGATCAGTCGAACCCTGCGCGAAGCCGAAGGCAACCAGTCTAAAGCTGCACAACTGCTGGGCATGAAACGCGGCACCCTGCAATACAAGCTCAAGGCTTACGAACTTGCCTGAGTTTTATAAGTTCATTGAGTGCCGGTGGCCACCTGTTCTGACGAGTAATAGATAACCCAGGTCTTGAAATCGCCGACAGTCGGTGTAGAGCCGATTGTCACCTCTAGATCACCCCAGTTTCCCTGACTGTATTCAACAAGTCGGCAGCCCCAGCCCTTAATTTCGAAAGAGCGAGTGATCGGGTCTTCGTTGAGAGTGAGTCCCTGAAGACCTTCAATTGAAGGGTGTTTCCCACGCAACGAAATGCTCTTGAACTGGTATTTGTTTTTGTCTTCAGCATTCCAGAAGCTGTCGTTCAGGTTCAGATCATCGAAAAAAAGCGCCCGACAAAAATCATGAAAGAAATCTTTTATTCCGTTCGAAACAGCGGGGTTAGCAGACGAAACAACATTAGTCTCGATATCGTCAAGACCGGTCCGGCCACTCAATGTTTCAAGTTTTCTGATTGCAGTGTAGCCGCCACAACGGTCATAAATATACTGAGCAAAAAGAAACTGCATGCCATAGTTATTATAGCCAGGCTGATCTGGCCACTGGTTAAGTGAAACTTCTTCAGGATATTTGAGATACTGAGCAACCCATTGTTGGTCCATTTCATTGCCGC
>SABV01000134.1 GCA_009928855.1 Erysipelotrichia bacterium
GTCAGTGCTGTATTGCCGGTTACAGTTACCGGTGTTGGAAGAGCAGTTGCGGGTTTGTAGCTGCTGCTGATTATCGAAAGGTTGTAAGTGCCGGCAGGCACGCTGATCGAGAAACTGCCAACCGCATCGGTAATGCCGGTATAAGTGCTGGCGGCACCACTGGTTGGCGTCATGGCAACCGTTACTCCGGCATGATTTGTTTCGCCGTTGATGAAGGTGTTTTTCAGAGCTGTGCCGCTGATTGTGTATTGTGCGGTTGTGGGTAACACGACAACAGGTTTTGTCAGCACAAATGGTTGCGAAAGATTGATCGAGGTGCCGAGAGTGTTTGCATTGACGGCCTGTGAAGTCGGAGAAACTGTATATTCACCGCCTACGACGCTGACGTTATAGGTTCCGATGGTTTTTACAGAAAAAGCGAATTGGCCTGCTGTGTCAGATAGAGCGACCATGGGGTAGGGGTCAGTTGAGGTCAGCAATACAATTTTTCCGTTGAGTGCTTCAACGGGAACAGAACTGTCAGCCTGGGTGATAGAGCCGTTGATGGTGGTAGTTTGCTGAGATGGAGCTGCAAGGGTTATTGCCCCCAGTTGCCTGTCTTCGGCCGGCTGAATCGATAGCGAGTATGAATTGGGCAAATTGCCCATGCCTGAGAGCACCTGTAACGAAAAAGTCTGACCGGCCGGAACATTATTAAGAATAAAATCGCCATTTGCGTCTGAAATCGCCACATAGGAAGTTTTTTCGAGATAAACTATCGCACCGGGAACGGGCTGATTTGTGTTCAATTGAACCCGGCCGCTTATTTTGCCGGTCGGAGTCAGCATGGCATCGGCAGTAGTTACGCTGCCAAGCAGAATGCCGGGCTGCGCATACTGGTGGTTTTCATCCATGACTGCGATCAAAGTATACTCACCAACCGGAATATCGTTAAAAACGTATAAACCTGAAGAATCGGTTCTGGTGAAATAACTGCCGTCGGCAAGTTTTGTTTGAGCCAGAATAGAGCCGCGCAAAGAAGACAGCCCAGAAACTCCGGCCTGCAAAGCCTTTTCGGAGCTGCGCAAATAAACATTGGCATTGGCAACAGGCTGGCCATCTAAAAGAACTGAGCCGCTCAGAGTTGCAGTTTGAGCGACAGAGACCGGGCCAACCGGGTTTGCAGAACCGCCACCGCCACCGCAGCCAATCAGGGCAAAGGCGCTAACAAACACAAAAAAAACAAGCCATGCAAATTTGTTTCCCACGTTCAAACTCCTCAAAATCTTTTTTCTCTGGTTAACGAACAATTACGTTGCTGATTGTCCAGGGTTCGTAGCCATCACGATTGATCACCAGGTAATAGGTTGCCGGTGCAAGATCAAAAATCTGATAAAAGCCGGTGCTGTCAGTTACGGCATAGCCGGCGATAATGTTGGTCGATAGATTATAAGCCTCAACTCTCGCGCCGCTGACGGGCAGTCGGGTGACTTTATCGGTTATGACGCCCTTAATCGCATACTGCTCGACCACGACTTTCGGAAGCTCGGTAATTTCAAGTGTATTTAGCGTCCAGACGCCGTCGTCTCTGATCATGTAAAACGCAACTTTAAGACCCCCGTAGGCTGAATTGTCAGCAAAATAATATTCAGTATTAACCCAGGCTCTCAAAGAGTCTTCGTAAACAACACCGGTAAAAAGCAGCTTCCAGACTTGTCCTGATAAATCACGAAAACTGATGTGGCGAGCCTCGGTCGGCTCGGTCTGAGCAGCAATGCTGCCGTCTGCACCGACCACAAATGTTGGCCCCGATGTGATTCGCCAGTTTTCAATGATTTCTGTCACAGCCTGCTCAGGTGACCCGGGCTGAATAATGGCTGCAGTGGGCGAGCCGCCTCCTGCGCAGCCAGTCATGAAAGCTATCATGCTCAGCAGTGTTAATATGACAACAGATGATGTTTTTTTTGTCATCTCCCCTCCGGTATTGCTTCAGAATTCTGGTCTAAAAACCATTGCAAATGGAATCGAGAATTAATTTTTGAGGTGTTTTGGCGCTCTCACAATGAATTCTATTGTATATAATCGCAGGGTATCACAGAATTAAGAAGTTGAGAAGTTCTCTGTTGTAAATCGGTAAAATGAAATTCGGGCGTGTTATTTTTTTCGGGCGTATTTTTTCATAAAGCCGTTCAGGTTTGAAAAAGCACCCATGAGAATATTCACTTCTCTAAATGTCGGGGTTGAACGGTGAAAAAACGCCCTGATAACCTGAAAAAGCCCGTCTGGGTTAGCATCTGGCAAAAATTCGCACATTTTCAAGACGTTTTCCATGTGCTTGTACAATCGCGCCAGATCGTCTGTGCTGGCGGGTTGTTCGTATGGGTTATCGGCAGCCGTTTTTTCGAGCGGAACGGGGGTGCCGAATTTTTGATAAAGTTCGTATGCAATAAGCATGACTGCCTGCGAAAGATTCAGGGAGGTGCAGCCAACATCGGTGACAATACGCATTGTGCCCATAGTGTGCTGCAGGTCGTCTTTGGTGAGTCCCCATTCTTCTCGGCCAAACAGTATAGATACCGGCCCGCTTTTGAGTGCCTCGGCAATGCGCAGTATTCCCTCCTGGACGGTGTAGTTGGGTTCGTGATATTCGCCCCTGCGGTTTGCGGTGCCAAGCACCAGCACACTGCCTGATATTGCCTCAGGAATTGTCTGAACAATACGCGCACTTTCGAGAATGTCGGTAGAATGCATGGCCATTTTGACAGCATCCAGGTTGAGCTCGCAGCCAGGGCGAACAACGGTCAGATGACGCAGACCGAAGTTTTTCATGGCCCTGCATGTTGAGCCAACATTAAGAGCGCCCTGGGGTTCCACCAGAACAATTCTTATCTTTTCAAGCAGCGCGCTGGTTTCTGACAAACTTATTCTCCAGAAAACAGAGATAAAAAAATAGGCCCGAGCGGACTTGAACCGCTGACCCCCACGATGTCAACGTGGTGCTCTAACCAAACTGAGCTACGAGCCTTTGCGTAATGAGAATACTAGCATTGTCCGAATCAAAAGTCAATAATTTTCAATTTCTTAAAACCAACAAGTTTTGGCTTGATTCACCGTTTTTTTCAAAGTATTCTGAGCGTGCCAGATCTGTATGAAAGTCGGTTTTATGTCACATTCTAGAAAATTTGCACTCATTCTGCTTGTCTTTGTGGCGGCCGTTGTTGTGTCGATGCACCGTGGCCGTGTCGGGCCATATTCAGAGAGCCGCATGCTCATGGATACCATCATCACAATCAAGGCTTACCCCGCAGAATCTGAACAGGCAGTCGCTGCGGCATTTGCTGCTTTTGAAAAAATCGAAAATCTTGCTTCGTTTCATCGGTCTGAAACAGAAGTTTTTAAGCTTAACCACACCGGCAGGCTGCCGTTAAATACGCCTCTGGCACCATTGCTAGATATCTGCCGTCATTATTACCATTTTTCGGATGGCTATTTTGACCCGTCTTTTGCCATACTGCAAAAAGCTTATGGCTTTTATTCACAAGAAGGCCGCCTGCCCGAAGATGCCGAAATCACTTATCTTCTCGGTCACTCATGTGGTTTCGACAGGGTGCTCACGGTTGATGCAGATAATATTTTTCTTGCCTCCGGTAGTCTGATCGACCTTGGTGGCATAGCCGGGGGCGTTGCCATTGAAAAAGCGGCGAAAATTCTTAAAAATGCCGGCTGTACCGGATTTTTGATTGATGATGCCGGCGATATCTGGTTTGAAGGCACTAAACCCGATGCTTCGCTCTGGCGCATCGCAGTGCGTGACCCCAGAGACAATGGTGCTCTGGCTATTGTCGAGTCACAGCAATCTCTTGCCATATCGACCTCAGGTGATTATGAAAGATTTGTTACTGTTAATGGCAAGCGTTACGGACATATTATGAATCCTTTAACCGGTCGTCCTGTCGATTACTATTCGTCAGTTACAGTTGTTGCAAGCAGCGCGATTGCTGCAGATGCTCTCAGTACTTCAATTTTTGCCATGCCCGCCGAAAAGGCTTTCGTATGGGTCGAGAAAAACTCTGTGCCGGCGCTTTTTTTAACGTCTGGCGGCGAAGTTCACGTGAGCTTGTCTGGGCAGCAATATTTTAAAGAAGTTAAAAGTCGATGAACAAAGATTGTTATCAGGTTTTTGCCGGCAAAAAAGATCTGGCAGCGCTGGGATTTTTGCTAGTTTTGTCATTACTTGCCTGGGCGTTACACAGTTTCGGCGACGGGCAAACATACCCGACCAGATTTCATATTCAGGTATTTACTGATTCTAAAAAAGAATTTGATCTGCTGAAACCACCCGAAAACAGATTTAAACTGCCAGGGCGCCTTGGGATTGTCGAACTGGAATGGGACGAAAGAGGAAGAGTGCGCATCGCTTCTTCTCCCTGTCCATGTAAGACCTGTGTTAATATGGGGTGGGTGACCAATTCGAGTCTGATTTGCGTTCCCGGGGGGATCATCGTCGAACCACGGTCTTCTGCTGATAATATCGATGCGGTGAGCAGGTAATATGTATTTTAACGCCGGTGCCAGCGAACAAACAACTGAACAGTCCCTGTCTGCCGCAGGACAAACCGCCAGATATACTTTGCTGGCGGTTCTTGTCGCATCAGCCGCCGCTTTGCAGATAATCGAATCACCGCTGCCAAGATTTTTGCCATGGCTCAAACCGGGGCTGGCAAACGCAATGTCGCTTTTTGCTATTATCAGAATTTCGCTTTCGGCAGGAATTTTGGTGGCGCTTATGAGAACCGCTGTCGCAGCCATGTTTCTCGGAAGCTTTCTGTCGCCGGTGCATCTGATATCGTTTGCCGGTGCTGCTGCGGCGGCGTTGATCATGGCAGGAATGCGAAAATTGTTGCCTGACGCCGGTCTGGGTGTTGTCAGCGTTGGCGGTGCTTTGGCCAACAACTCAGCGCAGTTAGCGATTGTGCAGTTGATGTTTGCAGGAAGCATGTCGTTCTGGTTTCACATCGCTCTGATGGTATGGGTGGCCGTTCCATCGGGCCTTATTGTTGCAAAAGTTACTATCGAACTGTTAAGGAGAACAACTTGAATGTCTGAGGAATTACCAAAAATATATCTTGCCTCAAAATCGCCTCGTCGCCACGAAATACTGGCCGGGCTGAAAATCCCTTTCAGCACCATAGATTCGCCATATGAAGAAAAGTTCTCAGATGTAGCCGATCTCGAACCAGAAGAGCAGGCAGCCAAACTGGCCTGCTTAAAAGCTTTTCATGCCTCAAGCTCTCTTCATGACGGGTTGGTTGTAGGGGCAGACACAATAGTTGTTCTGGGCAATACAATTCTTGGCAAGCCAAAGGGGCGAGAAGAGGCAGAAAACATGCTTTCTTCTTTGTCAGGGCGCCGCCACCGGGTAATTACCGGAATTTCGCTTGTAGATGCCAGAGGTCTGCGCACGTTTTCGCATGCTGAAGTGACTTATGTGTATTTTCGCGAACTGACCGCCAAAGACATAAAAACATATCTTGATACAGATGAACCATACGACAAAGCCGGTGCTTACGGAATCCAGGGCCATGCCGCACTGTTTGTTGAAAAAATCGAAGGTTGCTATTTCAACGTCGTCGGGTTTCCGGTCGTAGCTTTCAGAGGCCTGGTCAAGCTGGCCGGTTACGATATTGTAGACTTCATGGGAAGCAGGTAACCATACATGCGAGTAGCAATTTACCCTGGCAGCTTCGACCCATTTACCAACGGTCATCTCGATATCTTGCAAAGAGCAGCTGGTTTGTTCGATCACATAATTGTCAGTGTTCTGGTAAACCCGGCTAAAAAGTGTCTTTTTTCGCCAGAAGAGCGAGTTGAGCTGATCGGCGATGCAATAAAAAAATACGAAAACGTCAGAGCGATTCACTTTAACGGGCTGCTTGTCGATTTTTGTAGAAGCGCCGGTGCCTGTGCGATTATCAGAGGCCTGCGCGCCGTTTCGGATTACGAGTATGAAATGCAGATGTTTGCGGTAAACAACAAACTGGCTCCAGATCTCGAAACCATTTTTCTCATGTCGGCGCCGCGTTATTCGTTTCTAAGCTCAAGCATTGCCAAAGAAGTCGCACAGTATGGCGGCGATGTTTCAGAAATGGTGCCCGAAAGAATCGCCTTTGAGATGAAAAAGAAGTTCAGCGCCTGAAGCTTTTTTGCCTGTAAAAACACAAAACGCCCAAACTTATGCCTAGGCGTTTTGTGTTTGCGGGTAATTTTATTATGCCTTCGGGTCGTAAAACGGAGACATTTCTCTAAGACGCTGAATTACCGGTGGCACTGTCTTGATGGTGTAGTCGATTTCTTCTTCGGTTGTAAATTTTGAAAGAGAGAATCTGACCGAGCCATGAGCGTATGAGAACGGCACTTGCATGGCCATCAATACATGTGAGGGCTCCAGGCTTCCGCTTGTGCATGCCGAACCTGAACTGGCAGCAATGCCAGCGGCGCTCAGGTGCAGCAAAATCGCTTCCCCTTCTATGAATTCGAAGCCGATATTTGTGGTGTTTGGAAGCCGCCAGCGAGGGTTTCCGTTGATGTATGTGTGTGATATTGCAGAACGCAAACCATTTTCGAGCTTATCGCGCAGTTTTCTGACGCGGTTATTCTCTTCAAACATGTCATTCATAGCTTCTTCGCAGGCTTTTCCGAGGGCGACGATGTATGGAACATTTTCAGTGCCGGCACGACGACCGTGTTCCTGGTGACCCCCGATAATAAATGGTGAGATTCTGGTGCCGCGTCTTATGTAGAGAACTCCGATTCCTTTGGGCGTATGAAGTTTGTGCCCTGATAAAGAGAGCAGGTCTGCCGGAATGCGCTTGAGATCTATCGGAATCTTGCCAACGGCCTGTACCGCGTCGGTGTGAAATATTACGCCTTTTTCGCGGGCGATGGCACCGATTTCTTCAAGCGGAAAAAGTGTGCCGGTTTCATTGTTGGCAGCCATAACCGAAAGAATCGCAGTGTCTGGAGTCAGCGCGGCTTTTAACTCTTCAAGATCAAGGTCACCCTGCTTGTTTACCGAAAGCTCAGTGACTCTAAAACCCTTATGCTTGGCAAGAAAGCGGTACACGTTTAAAATTGCCGGGTGCTCTACTTTGGTAGTAACTATGTGTTTCTTGTCAGGATTAGCCTCAACTACACCTCTGATCGCGTGGTTGTCTGACTCAGTTCCGCATGAGGTAAAAATGATTTCATCAGGAGAAGCATTGATAAGTGCTGCCACTTTTTCGCGAGCCGATTTGACGTGCTCGGCAACCTGTCCGCCAAAAGAGTGCATCGAACTCGGGTTTCCATAAAGTTCTCCAAAAAATGGCTGCATGACTTCACGGACTCCAGGAGACACCATACAGGTAGCGTTATTATCGAGATAGACCTGCTTAAGTTCTGTCATTTATTTTGCCTCGATTACGTTCAGATCTGGTGATACTTCTTTTCTGAGAGTTTCTTGAACAATGCTGCGCAGGGTTGCTTTGGCGCCCGGGCATCCGGCGCAGGCACCGCGCAGCTTAACATAAACATCGACGCCGTCAACGTCTATCAGCTCAAGATCGCCGCCGTCTGCTCGCAGGGTAGGGGCTATTTTTGTTTCAATAGTAGCGGTAATTAGTTTTATACGTTGCAAATTGGTCATTCTGGGTGCTTCTTGCGGCTCAGCGTTGGCTTTTCCGGTCTCTTCAGCCAGAATTCTTTTTATGTCAGGTATGCAGCCGCCGCAGCCGCCACCGGCTTTGGTATAATCGGTGACCTGTTCTACTGTCGTCAGCTTGTGTTCTCTTATCTGGTGTCTGATTTTTTCTTCATCTATCCAGAAACATTTGCAGATTACTTCAGCATCGGCATGCTCTTGAGGTTTTTCGCCTTTGTAATTTGCTATTGCGGCTTCCAGGGCTTCTTTTCCCATGACTGAACAGTGCATCTTCTGCTCTGGGAGACCGCCCAGAAATCTGGCTATATCGTCGTTAGTTATTTTCATCGCTTCTTCAATTGACATGCCTTTGACTATTTCAGTCAGGGCCGAGGCACTGGCAATGGCACTGGCGCAGCCAAAAGTCTGAAAACGGGCATCTTCTATTTTGCCGGTTTCCTTGTCTATTTTCAGGTATAGTTTAAGCGCGTCACCACAGGCCAGAGAACCGACCTCGCCGACTCCGTCAGCATGTTCCATTTTGCCGACATTGCGTGGGTGCGCGAAGTGATCCATTACTGATTTTGTGTAATCCCACATGTTTGTTCACCTGCTATTAGTATTATTGGTAAATTTGAGAACGGGCCAAGAGAATCAATCGCCCCAATATAATATAATCAAATGGCTAATTGTTCAATAGTGTTAAGAAAAAAAGTGCAAAATTTCACAAACCAAGGTGGAAAATATTAGAGAGGGTAAAAAACCGTAAAAAAACCGGATTTACACGCTTAAAGCCTTTTTTAGACCTTAAAAGAGCTGCTGCTTGACAATGCTTTAAAATATAAGTATAAATGTTCGACCTTGTAATTTAATTATGAAAGAGAAACTAATGGTAAATAAATCCTCAACTGAAAAGTCGCTGCTGATGCTCTTGCTGCTGTGCACCGCGATTTTTCAGCCGGGTATCTCGAATGCCTCGGCACATTTTGTAAGTGTGAAATCCGTGGGACTGCTGACTGATCAGGTCTATCTTGAAAAAACTCCCCACGAAACTCCGGCCGAAAGAACCAGCTTTTTTGGTACGCTTGGCCCAGGCTCATCAAACCGCGGAGCAGTAAAAACCTATACTGTTAAAGTTGTTAAACGCCATACAGATAAGGGCTTTGCGGGTTCAAAGATCGCTAATGCTGATCGCTCTGTTAATAAAATACTTTTAAGACCGGTTTCTGGCAGAGTCAGTTCTCTCTTCGGCAGAAGAAAGCACCCAACAAGCAAGTCCTGGCATTTTCACACCGGTATCGACATTGTTGCCCGCAAGGGAACACCTGTCGTCAGTAGTTTGTCGGGCAAAGTGTCATACGCTGGCTGGAGAAGAGGCTACGGCCTTATCATCGTGGTAGACCACGGCAATGATCTGCAAACAGCTTATGCCCATTGCTCCAGACTGGCCGTTAAAGTCGGTCAGTCAGTTAATGCCGGCCAGAGAATCGGCTATGTCGGCAGCACTGGCGTTACCACCGGCTCACACCTGCATTTTGAAGTGCGGCGCAATGGCGCAGTTCAAAACCCGTTCAGGTTTCTCGCTTTGTAATATCTGCTTAAAAGCCACTAAAATAAAAACCGACCGCATGGCAATATGCCTTGCGGTCGGTTTTGTTTCAGCGTTGATAAATAAGAACGACAGCCGCTGCTGTAGACTTATTTGCCGGTCGGCGGAAGCTTTACCCAGACCTGAAGCTTTGATTTCTCGTCTATTCTGACGAGAACGTAATCTTTATAAGTTTTTAATGTGCTTTCCTGCATGATTTATCACCATTTTAGATTAACAAACAACT
>SABV01000135.1 GCA_009928855.1 Erysipelotrichia bacterium
AGAGGGAATTTTCAAGGGGACTTCGGCCGGTAAATTTTCTGGATACCAAAATGTAAGTCGATATGAACTGGCGGTTACAACGGCCAGAATGCTTGCCAGGGTTGAGCAGGTAATGACCGGCGGCGATAAAAAAGCTATGGTTGCAAAAGAAGAATTTGAAACACTTGAGCGTCTTAAAAATGAATACGCAGAGGAGCTGGCAAGTCTTGGTATTAAAGCTGGGGCGCTTTCTGAAGATATTGCGGCGTCAAAGGCAGAGGTTTCGTCTTTGCGTCATGAAGTCGACAAAATCAAATCTGAAATGCAGCATGGGGTGCAGGAAAAGGTTAAATTGTCGGGAAACCTGCTTGTTAGGCATTCTAACCTGATTCATAGAAATGATTGGGCGACAAATAATTTTTCTGGAGCAATCAGACCGGGTAATAGCAATAATGTGCTGACTGAAAGCCAGTTCAGATTTAAATTTACCGCTAAGATTGATGAAAATATCACTGCGGTTGCCCGGTGGGTAGTTTTTGCCAAAAATGCCGAAAATGTTAACGCGGCGGCTTCTTCTGCTCGCGGCGGAGCTTTTGGCAGGCCTGGCATTGGCAACTTAGCTTTCAGTGACAATGTGCTCAATCTGGCACATCTGAATGTGAAAAATTTTTTCGGGCGGCCGGGCGAACTTACTCTCGGGCGCGTGATATATGTTTCCAACCACGGCCTTCTGGTTAATAATTACCTTGATGTTGCTCGCTATGGCAGAAAGGTCGGAGATGTTGAAGTTCTGTTTCAGACGGTTTTTGACCGTCATGAAGGCAGTTATAAGGATCGTGGGCAACTGGTTGATTTCAGGCCGCTCATCAACCTTGATCTTAAAACAAGATGGAATGATCATAATCTGTATCTTGGTCTTTTTGCCCAGGATGAGCCCTCTGTAGCTATTCGCAGAGGTGCAAAATTTGTTAGAAGCGCCAATGCGCCAACTCTTGCAGAACTCGCGGCCGGTAATACGGGCTCTCAGGCCGGAGATTCCAGGCGTGATCTGGAGTTTGGTTCGAAGGGACTGATCGCCAAAAATCAGCATTGGAAATATGATCTGGCCTTCGCTTATAGTGCATATTCAATTGACATGGCAAATGATGCAACTACTGCTGTTAATCCATACAGAGACGTAGAACTGAAAAGCTGGTCAGGATTGATTGGCGTCGCCTATGACACCAAAAAAGCCTGGGCCGGAAAAATCGGTTACTGTTTTGCTGATGATGAATCTATAGGTGGAATCACGATATTAAATGATATGAGATATGTTGATTTTTGCGAAAGTCCGACTGAAGACGTCGGCCGTGGTAATGCGTATTTTACAAATGGTTTGCAGAATATGTCTGACCTGAAATTGCAGGCAGAATACAAGCCAGAAAAGAGCAAACATTACGCTCGTCTGGCCTGGGATATTCTTGATGAGTTAAAAAGTGCCCCGGTTAATGATTTGAATCGTTATCGTGCCGGAGATGGCCTGTCCGGAGCTATTCCGGTAGCGAATAATAACTCGGTGTATGATCGCACCAATAATTTGGGTGTTGCAGACCCGAAGTCGAATGTCGTCACACTTGAGTATCGCTATCGGCTGACAAAAAATACAAGAATCAGGCTTGGTTACACTCGTTTTGCCTTTTTGGGCGATGCTGTAAAGAGTGCCGCTGCGACTAACGCCATAAAAGCAGGGCATGGCTGGAACAGTGATTATGATTATACTTTTGCCTGGTCAGAAATTTTTAGTAACTTTTAAGCTTCTGGTAATATAAAAAAAGAGCCTCGCGCAATGATTCTGCACGGGGCTCTTTTTTGTTGTTTTGTGCTTGTTTGAGGTTTAATTAAAGCTTTGTTCAGCCAAGTATTTGTTTGATTGCTGCCAGAACCCTTTCGGGCTGTAACGGTTTGACCAGAAAATTTCTTGCACCGGCTATTATCGCTTCTTTTACCAGATTTCCCTGGCCCATTGCTGAGCACATAATGATTTTCGCCTGTGGGTCGATTTTCATTATTTCCTTGACGGCAGCGATTCCGTCCATGATAGGCATCGTGATATCCATTGTAACAAGGTCAGGCCTTTGTTCGGCATATACTTCAACAGCATTCTTGCCGTCTGTTGCTTCAATTACGTCGAAATGATTGCTTTCAAGAAGCTGTTTGAGCATCAGGCGCATAATCGTTGCGTCGTCAACTACCAGAATTGTTTTGCTCATAGATTAAAGTCTCTTTTTGTTTAGCAGATGCATTTGATTGGCCATTTAAGTTTTTCTGAATTAAACAGCTTTCATTGCACCTGTGTTTGAAAAAAAAGTCAAGAGGATTTTAAAAAAAACGCTATTGATGGTAATATTCCTGTGTAGACAAGTTGATCCCGGTTGCTTATTATTATAGTAGACGGATCGGCAAAGTGTACGTGCAGGGAGGCGCTTTATGGCTATTAATCAGATAAATTCCTATCTGCAACAGGTCCTTCTTCAAAACTTGTCTTCAACTTCTGTTCAGCCTGAGCAGCTTAAAGATTCTACTCAGTTACTTACTTCTGCAATGCAGGCTAAATCAAGCACTGCTACCATTTCAGCCAGTGGTGCCAAGCTGAATAATATCAGTAACATTATTCGTGAAACTGGTGATGCTCAGGCTTACGAGGGGTTTCAGACTTCCATGACACAGGCCAGAGAGTCTTCTGATCCTCTTAAAATGGTTCGCTTGCTGAACAGCGCCAGCTATGCAGCAGAACAGAACCCTGGGCTGCTGAGTGAATCATTTTCGTTTCTTGCTGCAGCCAATGTTGAAGGTGATTCTTCGCTTATTGATGGCTTTAACTCTGTTTTTTCTTCGACTGTCGAAAAAACTGGTCTTCAGGGGCTTTCTGCTTTTAATCAGGCGATGGGGGCGGTTCAGAACGCCGATTATTCTGATTCGCAAGTGACTCTCGGCGAAAACATGAAGCAGATGCTGGCAACTTTCAGCGAAGTCGGTTCATCTGGCAATTCCACCGAAGAAAACATTTCTAACCTTAAGAAGCTGGCCCAGGGCATAGAACTTAAAGACAGCGCCGATTCAATCTGGAATTATTTTAACGAGTTTACCGGTGCGGACCCTGTTTGAACAGGCAAAATAAACCGGCCACACATTGTGAGCGTGTGGCCGGTTTGTTTTTTTAGGGGTGTGTGACAGTCACTTTTTAATGACAACCGCCGTAAGTGCTTCGAGCGTTATGCTGCCAGCGGTTAAGGTGATTCCTGCCGCTTTGTTTATTGGTGTGACTCCTGCCGTTTCTGCGTCTACAAGTATTTGCCCAGAGGTTAAATCTGTTTTAATGCTTATTGTGCGGCTTGTTGTGTCTGCATTTGCGAAAACATAGTAGCTGTGACCATCAGTAGAACGGCAGCAATAAGCAAGAACCAGATCTTCGCTTTTTATTTCGGGAGCTTCGATCATGGTTACATTCTGGTCTATCAGTTTTTTACTGCCCAGTCTGAATGCGTCTGTAGACTTGCGTAAGGCAATAAGCCCCTGTGTGTAAGCGACTGTTTTGCAGTTGATCGGGTAGCGCTGGCCGTCTGTTGCCTTCGCCCAGTCGAACATGTTTATCGCATCTGAAGAATCGTAAGAATCGTGAATAAAATAAGGGTGTTTAAAGGGTTTGTCTTCTGCATCTAAAAATGTGTGAAACTTTTGTTCCGGTATGTTTTCGGCTTTCCATTGTTTGCTTCTTCCGTATTCCTGACCCGCATGAATAAGAATGGTGCCCTGCGAGGTCAGAATGATGACATTGCCTATTCTTATTCTGCGATGAATCTCACGATCGTTGTCGTTGATTTCCGGGTCTTTTTTTATCGCTTGCGCGATAACGTCATACAATGGCAGGTTGTCGTGTGCTTCAATGTATTGAACCATATCGCCAGGGGAATCGGCGGGCGTGTTTGCGGGCTGGGCCTTTATGTTTTTTAGCAGCGTTTCAATGCTGCGTGCTCCGCCGGTCAGAAACATTGGCTTGCCTTCAGAGGCGAAACCCGACTTGAGCTCATTGCGGATTTCGTCGCTGAAAACTCCTACGTTGTCGGTTTTGTTCATCCAGTCCTGATCTGCGCCTTTCCCGGCAAGTTCGGGGTCTTCGAGATGACCTTTGAAGGTGCGCCAGCCTTCTCCTATGAACAGAGCCTGAGGGTTTATTGCTGCTGCAGCGTTGTAAGCTTTTTGCACCGAATCGGCAGTTGCATCGCCCATCATATCCCAGCGCATGCCATCGATTTTATATTCCATAAACCAGTATTTGACAGAATCTATCATTAATTTTTCGGCCATTTTGTGGCTGGTGGCCAGGTTGTTGCCAAAATCTCCAAGAAAATTGCCGTTAGCGTCTTTGAAAAAATAATAATCCGGCACAATATCGTTCAAAAAGCTGGCTTTGGCCATGTGTGTGTAGACCACATCAAGTATTACACCCATTCCGGCCTGGTGAATCGCATTTATGAGTTCTTTTAACTCGGCAATGCGAAGTTCTGCATTTTGCGGGTCTTCTGAATAAGCGCCATCAGGCGAAAAATAGTTCTGGGGGTCGTAACCCCAGTTGTAATTATTGTTTTTAGCCCTGTATTCGAGTTCGCGTTCGCCCATTTTGGTTTCATCACCGAAAAACCAGGCATATACGGGCAATAGCTGAATATGAGTTACGCCAAGTTTTTTTATGTATGGCAGTGCAGATATGAAGGCTTTGTAGCTCCCCCAGCGGTAATTAAGGCTTTTTTCGATGGAAGGATCTGAAGTGAAATCTCTGATGTGAGCCTCGTAGATTATTGCGTCTTCACGTTTTTGATAACCTTCAATTGTTACTGGTTTTATCTGTGGGCCAATTTTATGAGGCTCTACAATTGCGGCTTTGCCGACAAAATCACCGCTGCTGCCTGCTGATTCGCCATCGGCAGAAACAGTTACGGCTGCCATAGACCTGGCGTAAGGGTCTAGAACTTTTTTGACTGGCCTTCCGGGGTTGATGATTTCAAACTGGTAGTAGCAACCCCGAAGATCGTCGATACCGGCAAAATCTGCGGTTGAAAATGTGCCCGACCAGATTCCTTTTGCTTCCTTTTTAAGGTTTTTGCGGCCAATTGTGACTGTCTGGTTTTTTTTGTCGAAAAATACGATGTTAACTTCTTTTGCCAGCGGCGCCCAGAGCTTTATTATGGCTTTATTATTTTTTATATGGCACCCAAGTTCATCGCTGTCTGAGGCGTAAAGCTCGTCTATCAGTTTCCAGTGCAGAGAAACGGGCGTTGATTGGCTGGCAAATATTATCTGTAACGGGGGATTATCAAGGGAGAAGTCAGCAGTCAGCGTAGCATTGCCTGCGTTGTCAAATTGTGCGGATTTTACGCTGACCAGGTCGCCGTTTTCATTTTTTATCGATAATTTGGTGGGTAGCTCAGTAGCAGAAAGCCCTGCGAGTGAATTAAAGCGCAGACTGATTTTTCCGGCGGCAGTGATACAGGCCGCTTGCAACTCTGTTTTTATTTTAAGTTCTGCCGAATCGTAGATGTTGTCATCGTTTTCGCTTATCCAAACCTGTCTTTGGGTTGTTATTTTCAACAGCTTGTTGCCCCCCTCTTTGTCACCGCTGGCGGTGTTGAGAATCAAAAATCCGATCTGCCCGGCATTCTCAAGCAGCTCTACGTCGGCAAATTTTCCGAATGAATCGGTTCCGGTAAAATGGGTAGCCCCATGTGGCCAGTTGGTCGAAGGTTTCTTTACTTCATCCCACAACCAGAGGCCGTATTTGTCATATTGTCCGTCTGTACGGTGGTAATGAATTCTTATAAAGCCGTTCAGAGGTTCTTGATACTTGTCTTCGGGAAGCTGTGCTGCGCTGCCTGTGCTGACCGTTATCAGGAACGCTGCTATCAGCTTCTTTGCCAGGCTGAAAATCTTTTTTATCATATTTCTGACCTCGTGATTGAGCATTGCTAGCATAATACAGGTAACCGGCTTTTTTTGCCAGAAGCGAAAGCTTGATGCTAGAAAGTGATTGCAAATACCCGGGAAGCTTGTATCTTTGGTACAAAGATGCTTAAAAAACACAGGGAGGCCCACATGGGTGCTGAACAATCTCTTGAAATTCTAAAAGAAGCTTTGCTTCTCGAAAAGCGGGGTAAGTCGTTCTACTGCAAGGTTGCCGAGCATACTGAGCATCACGCGGTGCGTTCGTTTTTTGAAGTAATGGCCGAAGAAGAACAGGGCCATATTCATATGCTGTTAAAGCAGTATAGGGCTCTTAAAGAGCGTGGCAGCTTCGAACCGAATACTTTCAATGATGACGACCCTCTTAAAACCGCGAATGAAGTGCTCAATAGCGAAATTGTTGCTAAAATAAATGGGGCCGACTATGAGTCGGCTGCGATTTCGGCGGCTATTTCAATGGAAGAGCGTGCCGTTAAGATTTATTCAGAACGCGCTGAATCAGCCACCGACAACGAAGAAAAACGGCTGTATAAGTGGCTTGCCCGCTGGGAAAGAACTCATCTGCACCAGTTGCTCGAAATTGACCGTATCGTCAGCGAAAAAATCTGGCTCGATAACAGTTTCTGGCCATTCTGATGACTCCCTCGAGCGTCGTGTGAGACGCTTGCCATATGTCCTCAACCGTCTGCAAAGCTGCAGGCGGTCTTTTTTTATCTGCCGTATTACCGGGGATTAATAATTGGTTTCAAGCCATCTTTTTCGTTGAATAGCTTTTCGAGTTCAAACGGGTCTATCGGCTGTGCCGCATCAGTGGTAAAAGAAGTAGAATATTTCATGCCAGCCTCGATCAGTATCTGCTGGTTTGCTTTTTTAGAGAAGCCGACTTTTCCTTGTTCTACACAAACGGTGGTTTCTGTGTCAGAGCTGTCAATTCGGAGAACTGTTCCGAGGACTGTAGCCATGCCCTGTGGGGTCTGAATTTTGAGCTCCCGGTTTTGGGGAGTGATTTTATAAATGGCAATGCCGCTTATTTGCCGCAATTCTTTTTCTGTGAAATTGCGGATTTCGAGAAAAGTGTTACTGCTGAGCCTTACCTGACTTTTATCTGAGATTATTTCGATGTCAGCGCTTGATTCATCACCTGTCTTGATCGCATCGCCAGAGCAAAGTTTCTGTTCTGCCGCGACCGTAGCGAAGTCTTTGGCGCTGGTGGTTTTGGCGGTTACGTTCCCTTTAATGGCTGTTACGTTTACGACAGGCTCTGGCTGGTTGCCACAACCGCTAAAGGCTGCTGAAAGAGCGCATAGAGAAAGCGTTGCAAAAACTTTGATTTTTCTGTTCATTTTTTTTCAAACTCCCTTTTGGCAAAATCCATTATAAGCAAAGTCACGTCATCTTCGAAGCTGCGGCCTTGGGTGTGTGTTTGAAGACTTTTCATAAGATCGTCTGCGTCTTTTTCGCAAGTCTGACCATCGGGCAGATCGGCTACAAGCTTATAGAAAGTGTCATACCCAAGCATCTGGTCGTTCCAGTTTAATCCCTCTATGATACCATCCGAGTAGACAAAAAGTTTTCCATTTTCGGGAATTTTGATTTCTTTTATCGACATTGGTTTTTTCTTTTTTGAAACACCAAGTGGCAGCCCCGGAAGAGGTATCTCTGTGGCGGTAGAGCCTGACTTCATGACCGTGGGAAGATGCCCGGCGGATGCAATCGTCAGTTTGCGGGTGTCAAGATCGATGATGCCTGCTACCGCCGACATCATGCGGCGTTTATTGGTCATGCTGAATATTGTGTATCCTATTTCCTGAAGCATGTTTTCGAGATCGAAAGCGTCTTTTTCTGACTCAAGAATCACTACAGATTTAGCGACAGTGGTGATCATACTGGCAGAAATCCCATGCCCGGTAACATCACCCAGCATGAAGAAGATATTATTATTTTTGAGCTTAAAAAAATCGTAAAAGTCGCCACCGGCATCTTTTTGGGGTATGCAGCGCCCGTAACAGATTAAACCGCGCTCATCGAGCAGATTCTCTGCCGGAAAAAAGTTTTTTTGAATATTGCCGCAGATTTCGCCTTCGAGCAACTGCTGGCGAAGTTCAGAAATCTCAATAAAGCGCAGCAGAATGAAAATTATCAGAGCAGTAATGGTATAGCCAAACCAGGTCAGGATTACCGGGGGGTGTTCAAGTGGAAAAAAGGAATAAAAGAAGAGAAAAACCGGCAATAAGAGCCAGAAAATAGTCATTTGCCGGATATTATCTTTGATAAAATCTGAAAAAATAAGCAGTGCCATGAGGGCCCCTGCAAGGTAATAAAACAGACGCTTACCCGCAGTGTTGCGTAAAAGCTGAAAGTGACCGCTGCCCAGAGTTGCTATGCAGTTGCAGATGATTTCTGGCCCGGTAATCAGCCCGAGTGGCGTCTGGTGGTAATCATGCAAAACCGGAGCTGTGGCGCCTAATACTACTATACGGTCTTTCAGGTATTCAAAATTGCCCTCGTCTTCGAGAAGCTGTTTGATGCTAAGCTGAGTTACGCCTTCGTTTGATGCGGCAAAGTCGAGCAAAGCCACGCCCGTTTCGTGTTTTTCGATTTCTTCGGCAAAAGCAATCGGTTTACCTAGAAACTTTAAAAGCTCCCAGGCGATATGTCGGCAGTCGATGCGATTATCAGTGAGCAGAAATGATCTTATTTTTCCATCTTCATCGATGGGCTGCTGTGAGAGACCAAAAAAGTTTGTATTGGCACGCAGTTGCTTATGGGGCGGCACAAACTTCAACTGGCGGCCAATTCCGGTTACCATCTCTTCGTATAAAGCTACCAGACCTGTTTTTTTTGTTTCGCCCAGAGCCTCGGCAAAGATCTTAAGCTCTGTCTGATCGTCTTTTTCGGGGGTCTGAAAAAAAACGTCTATGATAAGGGCTTTCGGAGCACCTTCAGTGTGTATTTTGCGAACAAGTTTGGCCCAGTAAGACTGTGGCCATGGCCATTTATGTGGTGCTGTGGCCAGCGTTTCGCTGTCGATAGACAGCAGCAGAATATCTTCGTCTATTCGGGAGCGCACATACTCAGCATTGAATTTGAGTTTTAAGTCTTTGAGTCTGTTGTCGAAAGGCGTGGTCAGACTGCTGAAAATGGTCAGCAGAGCTGAAATGATCAGCCAGAAAACTGTTGCTGTGACAAAGTCTCTTTTAGGCAACAGCGTGCGAAGCTGACGTAATTTTAAAGTCAGGCTCAGAAAAGGGTACATGTAAGACTCTTTTGCAAAAACATTATTGCGCCAATATAACAGCAACTGCCAATTCAGTCAAAATCGTTGTTCTGGTTAATTTTAGCGGTTTTCCCAGGTCTCTAGTGTCTCATCTGCTTTTCGTGCCCAGAGCATAACTTTGCGCAGAAGCTTCACAAGTATGAACAACCAGGTAAAATAAAGCAACCAGAGCAGTGAAGATGGCAGCGGAATGCAATCATACAAAAATACTGGCGGCAGGATAATTGC
>SABV01000136.1 GCA_009928855.1 Erysipelotrichia bacterium
TGCTGACACGGCTTTGACAAAACTTCTCATAGCGGCTCCTTATTTTAATCTGCCCCGATTTTTTATGTTCTGACTGGCCCTCTGGCAAATCAGCGGGAATAAATTCTTACACAGATTCTTAATCCTTCTGTGTATCGGCAGATGACAGTCGTGAGCTTAGCGGCAAATTTTGTGGCGCATAAATTTTAAATATCTGCAGTTGTTTTTGTGGAACAAAAAAAGTGCCTTTGTTGCAGGCAGTTAAATTATTGGCATTTAATCTGCCTGGCACAAAGACACCTCTTTGGGTGCGGTCAGTTAGAATTTAAATTTTTTATCTACTATCGGCACAATGTCGGCGCCAAAAACTGTCAGGTAAGCCATTTTACCTTTTGCGATGCCGATGTTGACTCTGGCGACCCCTTCTTTATTAGAATTCGCGGTCGATACCAGCTTCATGTCGTGTGTATAGCAGGTAACTCTGGCGTTTTCTACCGAATTACCTTTTGCGTCAACAACCTGCACAATTGCCTGACTTTCGCCTTCTATCGATTCTTTTGCCAGCTTGATGGTTACATGCTCGGGTTTGCGGGTTCTGATCAAAGTTGTGCCATCGCCGAAGATGTGCCACTGTTCCATCATTTTAACGCCTTCACCGCCGGGTTCAACGCCGTAAACTTCGAGACCTTTGATAATACCGTTGGTCATCAACCCGCCGACTGTTTTGTATGCATCGTTAACGATAAAGTCAGACACAATGGCAGCCTGAACTTTAATCGGTGGAACCCATGACTGGTTTGTTGTCGAGCCAAATATGGCGACTGCTCCGCGCGGGTTTTCGATGTTGCCACTGTTCATCCAGGCTTCGCAAAAACAGTCTTTGCCGACAAAATTGCCGTTTACGCAGGCAACACTGACAATTACCGGAAGCTTGAGCCCGTTTTGCAGCTTTTCGCAGTCAGCATTGTCGAATCTGGTGGTCGACCATGCAGTAGTTGAGCCATGCCCCATATAATTGATCAGTGAAACGCCATTGTTCACTGTTGCAAAGACTTTGTCTTTCAGGCTTTCCCTGACGCTTTCGCTGCGGTCAAGATCTGCTGAAAAAGGCATCGGCTGCATTGGAAAGTGCGGGTGCCCGGGCATACCAGGAAATGAGCCGGGGTAGCCGCTGCCGGGGTATGGGTAACCGTTATAACCGCCGCCGCCATTACTTGCGGGTGCTTTGGAGTCATAGGCCGATTCAACTTCGCTGAATCTAGAAGCCAACAATGCCTGGCGCAGTTCTTCGACGCGTTCATAGTCGGGGGGATTGCCCTCGCTGCTGCCAATGCCAAGAGCCCGGCCATACCATGCGGCAGCATCGTTTTCCATCGGAAACTGTTCGTAGTTGATGATTTTGGCAATCTGATAAGCAGCCTGTTCTGGCTTGGCTGCAGAAATGCGACTGATGATTGCATCAGGCACATTGTCGTCGCCTGCAAGTTTTACATAAACCGGGTCAGAATCGGCTTTTTCGTTAATTCCTTTGTTGGTTGGGATCTGTTCTGCATCGCCAACCAGTATTACATGAGAAAAGCCAACTTCGTCATATTGCTGCTGTAAAAAGCTTTTGATGCCTTCGGGTGTCGCATCGCCGATTTCGCTGATGCTGACAAGAAGAGTCTTTAAACCGCATTTTTGTTTCCATTCTTCGAGCCTGGCGGCGGCTTTTTTGAGGTTGTCTGCGGCAATGATGATCAGGCGGCCGTTTTCGTCTACAGGAGAAATTCTGCTTGGCACTGAAGCGAAGTTCAAAAAAGCACTGTGATAAATAGGTGCAAAAGCGCGTGAAAGCTCTGAACGTCCTCTGTTAATGTTAGCGCCGCCTTCGCCGGCATATTTGATTTTTGCCTGAATACTGCTGTAAACACGAAGCTTGCCGGTTACCGGGTTATATTGAACCGGTATTACTTCAAGTCTTACACCGCGCACTTCTCTGAAGATGAAGGGCTTTGATATTTTGATGATTTCGTTGTCAGCCGGAAACCAGGCATTCTTTTTGTATGTTGCGCCGCATACGAAGGGAACGGTTGCGGGATCGATTGTTCGGCAGATTGCGCCACGCGATGGAACAACCGGAGTTTTGACGCTGATTTCTGTAAATTTGGCTCTGACGACTTCAAGGGTTGGCTTCTGATTTTGAGAAATCATTACCAGACCACTAAGAAAGGGCAGGGCTGGTTTGCTTTTGTCGAGCAGCAGATCGGCATGGCGCATGTAAAGACCGGTAAAATCCTGGCCGTCAGCGTTGAAAGCGATTTTCTCAAGCTTCGGCACGACGACGTGAATGTCTGCCTCAAGGCTTCTGTCTGTGTCTACCTTGATTTGAGCGTCAGCCGTGCAGAAAACGGTCACCAGAAAAGCACAGAGCAAAAAGAATCTTGAACTTCCAAGAAGTTTTACTATTTTCATTCAGAACCTTCCCTTCATGTTGATGCTTTCAAGGCTTATCGCCCCAAAAACTGGCGAATTTTATAATATCACACCTGATAAAAAAAACGCCAATTACACATCTTGGAAGCAGCTTATTTCTTTTCATGTGATCTAGATTCAACGACTTTTCCGGCCCCGTAACCCGCCAGCCAGATATCATCCGTTTCGATCTGTTACGAGAAATTCTCGAACAAAATTTTTGGCTCGAGCAGGAAGTTTTAAGTAAAATCAGTTAATGAGAAGATTTTTGGGTTTAGAGAGAATTGCTGAAAAAAATGCTGCGTCAGTGTATAATGTAACCCACATTCAGGCGGGAATTTTATTAAATGACACATGATTTTATCCCTGAAAAATGGAATCAGATTCTTAACGAATCTCTGAAATCAGAGAGCATTGAAGAGCGGATTTTTGCTCTCGATTATTTGAGCCAGCAAAGCTCTCTGACGGCTGCTTTCGCGCGCGAACTGATGCCGATGATTGTTCAGTCGGTAGTTCATCATGACGTTCAGGTGCGCTATTTTGCCCGCCGCGCCAGAAATCACATTCTTGATTGTTTTCCCGAGATCGAGACTGGCTCATCCGCGGCAGAGGCTTTCAGTCTTGACCTGAAAGATGGTCAGCAGCTTTCCCCTCAGCAGATTTTATTGCACAAAATGCGTCTGGGCAGCCGATATGTAGTTTTTGAGGCAATGGAAAGACTTACGGAGAGCGGTGACCCCGTTCTTGTGTCGCCTTTGATCAACTATCTCAAAGACGAAAAGGACGAATACAAAGTTTCTTACCTGCTGCGCCTGCTCGGACGTATTGATGACCCTCGTATTCCAGAACTTCTTGAGACTTACCTTGATCATGAAGACGCCCGCATAGTCGCTAATGCCGTAGAAGCTTTATCTGAATTCGATCGCCCCGAAATGGTTGATCGATTCGCTGATTTTGCAACTTCTTCTGATAACCGTATTCGGGCTAATGCCATTAAAGGCTTGTATCGCTATTCGCCGGCCCTGGCTGAGAGTCATATCTCTGAAATGGTAAAAAGCCACAATATTGCCCTGCAAGATTCAGGGGTTTACCTTTTGCGTATAGTCAGACCCTCTAATCTGGCAGAACTTCTCGAAATAGCCCACCACTCTCGTTATGCGACAGTCAGGCTGAAGGCGCTCGATATTCAGCCGCCATCTCCTGAAGAGACGGAGCAGGCGCGTGTTAACCTGACTGAAGAGATCGAGCTTCCAGACCCGCGAAGAGACATGGTTCTGCTGACGGCATCTCTGATCACAGGTGTTGTATTGCTGCTTATCGCAGATAATTCGAACAAACGTCTTCTTTCGCTGCTTTTTCTGGGAATAGGTGTCGTTACTCTGCTGATGCCAGACAAGACTCGCACCAGTATTCAAAAGACATCGCTGTCTATGGGCTTTATCAGTTCGCTGGCCTGGGGAAATACCCGTCTTATGGTGCTTCCCGCTCTTATGGGGCTGTGGCTGACCTGGACTGACGGCGCCGGTTCTGGTAAAACAGCCGATAAAGAGGCCAATAAAGAATCGCATGCCAATATTTTTGCGTGGTTTTTTGCTGTCGGTGCCATTATCATAACTCAGCTTTTCCAGGAAGAATTATCGCAGGTTTTGACACTTGCTGCCCGGCTTGCTGACTCTACCGCAAAAGCTTCGCCTGCTATTCAAGCTATAGTTGGTCGCCAGAGCAGTTTCGAAATAACTATTTTTGCATTTGTGGCGGCCATGACAATTGCAATTATGAAGCTCGACAAGTGGTTGCCCACCCGTGATGCGAACGCGCAAAAATCGCCGCAAAAGCGTTTGATTGTGACGACTGTTGTGTGTCTTGGCATCGTTTTTCTTCTCAATCTGTTTCATACACTGGGCGTGAATTTTCAGATCAAGGTTGGCGGCTATGGCTCAGCCGCGGGTGTTTTAAAGCATCTTTTGCCGTAAACTAAAAGCTGCCCCACAAAGATGACTTCGGGGGCAGCCGCTGTTTGCTGATGTTTTTGATACAGAGACGATTATGATCGACTGTCGAGAGTTTTAAGAATTTCGTCGCAGACTTTGCGGGCGCGATCCTTTATTTTTTCGGCTTCGGCAGTTTTTTCGGCCACGAACTGTTCATCTTTAATGCCGCCCATGTTAATCATTACGTTCTGATATGCTCCCCATATGCCAACTTCGAGCGCGCGCGCGCCCACCTGAATGTCTGACTTTGAAGCTATATTGCCGCATGCAGCTGCTTCGAGCATTTTTTCCCAGGCGGCGTCGCCCAATTTCATGGTCTTCAGGGGTATTTCAATTGCTTTTTTCAGGCCGGCCTGCATTTTTTCGCACCTGATATTTTTTTCTTCTTCGCTGCCCTGCGGTAGTCGCATGGCTTCTACATAATCGTTAAAAGCGTTGGTGTCTGCATCGATCATGGGTATCAGGTTCATTGTCGCATCATGCAACACCGGAATAATGTTGCGCAGCTGTGGCTCAAGATGCTCAAACTTGCGCACGCCATAGGTGAGTTTGGCTACCATAGCACCAAGACCTGTGCCGATTGCGGCTATTGCCGCAGATGCACTTCCGCCGCCGGGGGCCGAGGTGCGGGCATTGATAGCTTCGATAAATTTTCGAGTGCTCATATTGGCGAGCGGCTCGCTGGGCTCTTCCCTGATTATGTATTCTATAATGCGTTCCTGAGGCTTGAACTGAGATACGGAATTTAGCCCCATGCGGTTGATTACCAGTTTGATTTTCTGGTCTTCGTCGAGAATGAACAGATTTTCTCTGCTCATGTAGTATTCTGCAGCTTTAAGCATTGCCTCAAGCGGAATCAGGCCTACGAGTTCAGAACCTGCAACGCCAACGTTGATCTTGCCTGCTTCTTCTTTAACGGCTTCAAAAACTTCATGCGGTGCGGTTACATGGTAATTGTTGAGATTGAATGAGCATTGCGCCATGTTATATTCATCTACATACCAGCCAAGGCCCTTAAGCTCTTTAAATCGGCCAGGTTCGTTCTGGCTTCGCCCTGCTTCGCGCAGGTCGAGTGCAATGCGGTGCGCCTGATTGCTGGTGCCTAGAATGTTTACGTTGTATGCAATCAGAAAAAACCTGGCGCCTGTTACGCTTGCACCCCATGACGGCACAAATTTTGCCGGGCCGTAATCTGGCTCCCAGTCGGGCTGAATGATTTTTTCGGGCAGGCCTTCATATTCGCCCTTGCGTATTTGTGGCAATTTTTTACGATATTCGCGCGTTTGAGAATGTTCGTAAAGATAAAACGGTACATTGAGCTCGTCAGCAGCACGTTTGGCAAATTTTTTAGATATTTCGACGCATTCTTCCATGCTGACGTTAGCTACCGGCACGAAAGGACACACATCAAGAGCCCCCATACGAGGATGTTCACCCTTCTGAGTGCGCATGTCTATTTTTTCTTTTGCGACTCTGGAGGCAGCCAGGGCACCTTCTATGACGCTTTCAGGGTCACCGACAAATGTGTAAACAGTTCTGTTGGTTGATTTTCCCGGGTCGACGTCGAGCAGCGTCACGCCTTTTACGCTTCTGATTGCCTCAGAAATTGCATCGATAACCTTTTGATCTCTTCCTTCAGAAAAATTCGGCACACATTCGACGATCTTTTTCATATTCATTCCTTTTTCAGCTGATTTGTAAAGGCAAGGCAAAATACCCGGCCATGTCAGTTATATTGGCTTATATAGACTATTTCAGCCCCTTTGTAAAGTAAATTGAAAACCTGCCTGTCTAAGGAAGAGCAAGAAAATTATTTTTCAAATGCATGAATCTGTGTTTTATAATTAGACGCTTTGTATTGGCGTGTGTGTTTAAGAAATCAATTGATAAATCTGGTGAATAATATCTGATGTTAATTCAAGCTGATAAATTAAATTCAGAGACCTTGCCAGAGCTTCCTGATTGTAGAAGTTCTGACTTTCTGCCTCAGCTTGTCGACTTCGGGCATTTTTTGGAAAATGCTGTCAGACCTGGGTGCCTTTTTGATTTAAAGCAGTGGCCAAACTTGTTGTGGCAAAAGATAGAAGCGGCCATGCTGCATGGATTCGAGACTTTTCTGGGCACAAAAGTGCCCGTTGGTGAAGTTCTCATGCTTCAGTGGTATAACTCTGGAATTTTTGTTAAAACGGCCGAAAAAGTTCTGGGTTTTGATATTATTCCGATTCCCAGATATTATGGCTGGCCAGAACCGGAGGGTTTGACACAGCGCATTGCCACGGCTGTCGATGCACTGTTCGTTACTCATAATCATCAGGATCATTATGATTATGAGCTGGTAAAGGCTTGTATTGGTTATAAAAAGCCTGTGTTGATGCATCCCGAAGCCGCTGAGGTCGCTTCAGGTATTACTATGGCCGAAAGCGGGCTTAAGATAAGGCTCGGTGAAATTACGGTTACATCTCATCATGGTTGTCATGTCTGGCGGCATCAACCAAACGAAGTTCCTCTCGCTTATTTTGAGGTGGGCTGTGGCAGTTATTTCAGGTTTGTATTCTGTGGAGATGCTGATTATACAAAGGGTTTTTTGGGGGTCGAGAGCCAGCCGGATGTTCTTTTTATTACCTGGCGCAATCCCGGCCCTGAATATGAAGATGGCTGCTCTGAACAGATTGCAACAACGTCAGATGCCGTAAATATAGCAATCAGCGAGCTGAAACCCTGCAGGATAATTTTACAGCATTATGCCGAGCTTGATCATGTCTATCGTGGCTTTTCTGCCAGTTACGAGATGGCTGTCGAGCTTATTGACAAGCTTTCTTTGCCAACAGGCATTTATTTCTGGGGCAATATTTTTAACCCACTACGCTGTGGTTGTTCGTTATAGTCAGTATTGAAAAGTTAATTTGGCCGAAACGAAAAATTCCCCGGAAGAAAGCTTCTCGGGGAATTCTTGTGAAACAGTGTGATTTGTTATTATCTTTTTTTCTTGCGGCTGGGCGTAGTTTTGGCCCATACTTTGTATTGATCACCGCTTGCGGCTGGTTTAAATGACGGATCTGGCGACCAGTCTTTGTTGCCGAGCTTAAGGGCTAGTTTGTTGTCTATGATTGCAGCATAAAGCCCATCTTCAGCCTTGATGATTTCAACTTTGCTTGCACTGTTTATTTTGTTGGATTTTCTGATGTTTATAAGTGTCTGAATTGGAGCATAAAGATTCCAGTCGTAAGCGTGCTCCCAGAATATGCATGGGATACCGGGATGCGTGAGAATGTAAGCATAGCCCTGCATTACCTGCTTGTCTGGAAAAGGCCAGTGACTTTGCTGCGAGCCGGTGTCGTGGTTGTCCAAAAAAGTGACCGCACGGGTCGGCCACCAGCCAATCAAGCCAGTTGGCTTGCCTTCAGAATCTTTGAGGCGCCAGTATTCGCCCTTTACTGCGGCTTGTAAAATGCCCTTGGTCGTAAAGTCGAACAGACAGGCGACTTCGCTTGGGTTCGCGTCAAGCCAGTTGCAAAGCTGCTTGCGGTGGTCGTTCTGGTCAGGCTTGAGATACGAACCCTGAAACGCCATGTTTGTCCAGACTTCGCCGACCGAAAAGGCGGGCGATGTGTTCTGATCGTAAAAACCGGCATATTTAGAAGCATAACCCTTTGAATAATCGTAGCGCCAGCCTTTGAAACCCAATTTTTTGAGCCAGTTAAGCCACTCGACTATGTCTTCTTTTACTTTGGCGTTTGAATGATCGATATCTGGGGCTGCGTGATAGCTTTCGCCACTGTCAGCATTGCCTTCGCCGCCAAACTGGCCTTTGCAGACGGCCCACTGTTCCCATTTGGCTTTGCCGGATGCAAAATGATAGATGTTCCAGATTCCGTTCTGATCCTGTTTGCCGGCGCAGCGATGATTGACGACTATGTCGGCAATCGGTGCGATGCCTTGCGCATTCAGAGCTTTCAGTGCTGATTCAAGCTGCTGTTGATTGCCATAAAAAGTGGGTGAATCTTCTGTGCCGAGGTCATAATAATCGCCCGGCAGGTAGCCTTGGGGGCTTACCGAGCGCGAAACCGGCGGAAACCAGAGAAAATCTACGCCGAGGTTTTTTATGCTTTCAGCCCGTTGCTCAATAAGACGATACCATCTGCTCGGGACACCCCGCGCCTGGCTGTTCCAGCCGAAGCTTTGCATCAGGATGCCATGCGAAACTTTATGTGGAGGGTCGGCCTGCAACGGTGTCAGGGCGGTAAAAAGACAGAAGATTGCGAAAACGGCTATGTGGCCAGCACTTTTCTTAGAAAAAAACATACTGAAATACTCCATGCAAAGCGGCATTTGATAAAATTATACCAGAAAAAGATGTACCCCGCATCGCATATTGTCGAAAATTTTGCGTAATTTTGTCCGGGTATTTTTGGCTGTTGTTTCAGAGTGTTGATCATGGTATTTTAAGCGCAATATATTTGATTCAGTGCTTATTTGAGGTGCTTTATGAATAGCAGTCCGCTTGCATCTGCCCGAAAAATTCTCGAATTGGAAATAGAAGCTCTCAAAGCCGCTTCCGCAAATCTTGGCGAAGAGCTTGTTAAAGCGATAGATCTTATTCTTACAAGCCCTGGGCGACTCATAGTTTGTGGTATGGGCAAATCAGGCCTGGTTGGCCGTAAAATTTCATCGACTCTTTCTAGCACCGGCACTCCATCGTTTTTTCTGCATCCTGCCGAGGCATTGCATGGTGATCTTGGAATGATCAGAGAGCTGGATATTGTTTTGTTACTCTCCAATTCAGGCGAAACAGAAGAGATCGTTCGGCTCGTTCCCTTCTTGCGTCGCATCGGAACAAGTATCATAGCCATGGTCGGAAATACTGAGTCGACTCTCGCACGTGCAGCCGATGTGGTTATAAATGCCGGAGTTGCGCGTGAGGCCTGCCCTATGAATCTTGC
>SABV01000564.1 GCA_009928855.1 Erysipelotrichia bacterium
GACTCCCTGCACCCCAGCTCTGAAGCCCGCTGAAAAGCGGGCTTTTGTATTTTCCGGCTTAGCAAGCCTTTTCAAATGCCTTGCCTTCTTCTGAAAATTGGAGAACACCTCGTTTTTTCCGAATAATGCCGTAGCATAATCCGTAGCAATCTTTCGGCTGGCATGCCGCGCTCAAACTACATTTGGCAAAGAGCCTTTACGCCGGTAAATTATTACGGAGACCTTCCCTGGTATTCAGTAACTACAAAGTAACATAGATGTATTAGTATTTTACTTTCCCGCCAAAAAGTAACACACTAAGCAAACAATAGTAGTTGGCTGGCAAATGAAGGTTTACAACCAATGTGTTGTGGCCCTCGTTCAACTAATAATGATTATATTGAAGAGCTAAGAGGTTTTAGCTCTTTTATTACTGAAGAATTCCGAAAGCAGGGGGAATCATGATGAAGAAAAAAAAAGACACTGATGACATCAGTATTGAAGGTGCTTTTGAAGGCTTTTTAAAAGATACCTTTCTGGCTGTTTTTCAGTTGAAGCCAGAAAAAGGCCAGAGTCGCAGGGATTTTATAAAGGGCAGAATGCTCGCTGCGCTGATAATAATTGTGATCTTCGGGCTGGCATTTTTATTTGAATATGACTGAAAAAAAACGGGAACCCGGCATTTCGGGTTCCCGATTTTCATTTCTATAAAATCTGCTTATCTGCTCTGATGAATATCTTCGAACTTCTGCATTTTTCGAAACTGTCCCATGTATTCACGAACGGTAGAATTGCTTAAATCAGACTTCTTAAGCTGGCTAACAGCTTCTTTGGTGTTTTTCTTAGAATTTACAGCACCAACAAATGCTTTTATTCTCTTCAATTTTGACTCATCAAAACTGAAACCCGAAAATGGGTTCGTCAAAGAATCTGATTCAGCGATAGAGCGTGATACAGCTGGCTGACCACGGTAATGACCACCATGCGATGAATTGCCTGCGGCATTATGAGCTATCTCTAGTATCTCAGACTTGTTAAAAGAACTGGAACATGCTTCAGCGAGAATCAGCAGTTCTTTTCTTGGATAGCCATTTTGCTTTGCGGCCATAACCAGCAAATCATCGTGGTCATACGAAGAATTGCATGTATTGGCAAGATCAACCACGGTTCTTGCGCTCAGAAGTTTGAAAGCAGAAGTTTTTGCAAAGGATTCAATAAAATCCCGACGCGTCGAACTACTGCTGATAGCTTTTGAAATATCGACAAAATCAAAGCCGCTTGCATAATCACGTTTGGCAAAATCCAATCCTACCGTGCTAAGAAATTCATCTTTCGCATATGAGGTTTTTATAAAAGAAGCGAGTTCAATCATGCTCTTGACGGTAAAAGCACCGTAATTTTTGTTCTTTCTAACCTTTTCTAAGAGTGTTGCACGACTCGAATCATAGCAGATGGCTTTTGCCAGAGCCACGAAATCTTCACCACTCATAGCCTGATCAGCACCGTCAATAAGCATCTCGTCTTTGCTGTAGTTGCTGCTGATTGTTTCAGCCACACGCAACAGTTGTCTGATTTCAGGCGAAATTCCCGAGTGTGCGCCGCCATGATGATTAGTGTTGCCATGAGAACCACCGCTATAACTGCCACTGTCATGATGGTCGCTACCATAGCCGGGCGTATTCCCGGGAGCAGGATGACCATAATCATTGCCACCATTTGATGGTGTGTCATCAAACGGATCAGTAGCGCCACTACCGCCCATGCCAAGAGCAGTTAAACGCTCGGCCGATT
>SABV01000137.1 GCA_009928855.1 Erysipelotrichia bacterium
GTCGAGAACCCCTTCTTTTTTGTATTTTACGTCAGAGATGACGCACAGCAGATAGTCTTTGTAGTATTCGAACAGTTCCATCGCCTCTTCGTAGCTGGTAGCCAGTATTATTTTGGGGCGACAGCGCATGCGCAATACTTTTTTTGTTTCTTCCTGCAGCTCTTCTTCGACTAATTTGGTTGTCTGGCGTATCAACTCAGAATACAGGTGTGGCAGATAGCGCGAATAATAACGTATTGAATCTTCAACCAGCAGAATAATGCGCACCTGCGCAATCTGAGTATCTTTGTCGGCGTTCAGGCGATCTTCAATATATTTAACCATCGCCAGAAAAATCTCCGAATTGCCGTTCCAGACGAAGACGTTATCATAATATCGCCACAGGCCATCTTCGTGGTCGGCAGACTCAAGATCGGTATTATCATTCAGCAGTAGCAGAACAGGAAGATCTGGCCACAGCTTCTTGATCTTCTCACCTGCTGAGAGAGTTTCTGTTTTGCTGAGACGACTTAACACCACGACCAGGTCGAATTCTTTTTTAGAAAGCACTTCTATTGCTTCATGCGGCGAAGTTACACTGGTAATACGCGGTGCACTGGTTAAATTCAAACTGAAGTATTCGCCAAAAATTTTCTCTGCAAGCAGGCCATCTTGTTCAAGAGAAAAAGCATCATAAATAGTTGCTACCAGAAGCAGTTCACGAACTTTAAAACGCATCAGGTCATGAAAAATTTCACTGTCGGTTTTGTATTTTTTAAAGACCTGCATCAATTCTTCTTTTGGCATCGTAACTCCGGGTTTGTCTTGAAGATTTTGCCCTGAATTATACCAGAGTTAAAGCTCTTTTACAGCGAAAAGTTAGCAGATTTTAATGATTTCATAGTCTTGCGTTTAATATTTTTTATGTTAGAATTAGACCATATTATTTGGAGGTATTAAATAATGCTCAAAAAATTATCAGTGATTGCTTTGATGATGGCGATGTTTTTCTCGTTCAGCGCTGCTTTCGCCACCACCGAAGAGCCAATAACAGTAAAAGACCTTTCAAAAGCATATGAAGCCTGGAAAACAAAAGGAATCAAATTTGTTGTTCGCGATGAAAAGGGCAAATTTGTAACCTGGAATGTCGGTCGTCTTGAATCATGGGATTGCAAGTCAAAATGGGTTGTCAGAGACCCCAAAGGCCGTTTTTTAACCCACGCTTTTGGTAATGTCGAAAACTGGAAAAACGGCATGACCAGACTGGTTCTGCGTGACCAGAAGGGCAGAATTCTTACCCATGTAAACGTCAATATTACTGACAAATCAAGTTTTGCATCAACAGTTGTTGGTCTTCGTCATCTCAAAAATGACAAATTTCTCGCATTCGTTCAAGACAGCCTCAGCGATATTATCGTGGCTGAACTGAAACAGAATGAAGTTACCAAAGCCCGCGTTCTTGTCGCTTATCTTAACAAATACAAAAAAGACAAAGGCACCGAAAATTTTAAACC
Organism: Erysipelotrichia bacterium; assembly: GCA_009928855.1. GTDB lineage: Bacteria > Muiribacteriota > Ozemobacteria > Ozemobacterales > Ozemobacteraceae > Rifleibacterium. The sequence continues at coordinate 1,494 of SABV01000137.1, forward strand.
GGTTCTCAGAAAAATAATTCCGGCACTGCATTTCATGTCTGCCGATGAACCCTCAAATCTTAAAATAAAAACTCTTGTCACTGACGCAAGAAATCTTCTCGCCGAACTCTGATATAGTGCTCTAAGAGGCCTCCCTCTCCGGGAGGCCTCTTTTATTTTAGCTATTTTTTTATTTAAGCTAATAAAAAACATGATTTTAAACGAAGATAGTTTTCGAGCATTAAAAGCTCAAATTGAACCCTGAAGTTGTTAAATGACAAAAACAGAAAAACCCAAAATAAGCTCACTGTTTTTTAAAAACAGCTCGGCAAAAGCCAAACTGTCTGCGTTTGTCTTGCTATTGATCATGGTGGCTCTATTTTGCTTATTCCTCTATTATCGAGTGCCAATAAAGGGTTATGCAAAAAATGCAGTTGAGAATTTCGGTTATCCTGCTCTGTTTTTCTTTTGCTGGGCTGCAGATGTAATAATTCAGCCTATCCCGGCTGATGTAATTGTTTTTGGCACTGCTTTTGGCGAGGCTAACATGTGGTTAACCGCTTTTGTGGCGGGGCTTTCCAGCGCATTGGGCGGGTTAACCGGTTATTTTATCGGCAAAATTTTTGGGCCGTGGCGATTTAGAAGGCTTTTTGGTTCAAAACTGTTGCGAAAAGGTCGAGATCTCTTCAGAGACCACGGTTCTCTTGCTATTTTTATTGCCGGCGTTTCACCGGTTCCCTATTCGGCAGTATGCTGGATCGGTGGCATATACAACATGGCATTGATAAAGGTTGTAGCAGCAAGCTGGATCAGCAGAACCCTGCGCTATATTCTGGTAGCATGGCTTGGCAATCTGCTGACATAAACGAAAAAAATCAAACTATGAGAAAACTCGCGACAATTCTTGGTGATTACTTGTTTTACTGTTTTGCCGCTATCTCTGTCGTAACAATTGTTGCGATAGTTTTGACGCCCGCCCGTGATTTTTTAATGCAGGAAGTCAAACGCTCTATGGACTTCAAGGGCCAAAAACGCTCTATCGAAAAATTCAATAAAAAACTGCAGAATGCCGGCATCACCCGCGAGAGCTTTAACCCGCAAATTCTGATACGCAAACGAAACCGTGAAATGCTGGTGTTATCGAATGATACAATCGTAGCCAGTTATCCGATCGGTATAGGGCGTGCCACGATAGGCATCAAGCTTAACGCAAAAGATCAAAAAACACCTGAAGGGCAATATTATGTCTGCAAAAAAGACATAAACAACCGCTTTCACCTGTTTCTTCAGATAAACTACCCCTCACCCGATGACGCAAAACGAGGCTCGGTGCAAAGAATTATAAAAGCAACTGAAGAAGCCGAAATAACCAAAGCCTGGAAAAACAGCACGTGCCCCCCGACAAACACTGCATTAGGTGGCCCTCTGGGGATTCATGGTTTCGGCGCCGAATCCAGCTGGACTTCAGACGGCAGCATCTCACTGCACAACACTCATATCGAAGAGCTTTTCTGGAACATTGCCACCGGCACTTCGGTAGCGATTATTCCTTAGCCTGTTTCAGAAGCGTTGAGCGCAAGGGCAATAACTCATGAGGAGTCATTATTTTGCCGCCGCCCACACCAGGAACAATAATCTCGGCATTCGGACAGTAATCGAGAAAAAGCTCTCGACAACAGCCACAGGGCGAAATAATATCACCAATACGATTTACTACCACAAGCATTTCAATATCGGTAATGCCTTCTTCGGCCGCAGCCGACAACGCAACCGCCTCTGCACAGATTTCAGCCCCTGAAATAGACGTTTTCATCTGTAATCCGGTAAAAATTTTGCCCGATTTCGATTTTACAGCAGCGGCAAAATGGTGCCGATTTTCTTTAAAACGCATCGAAATGAGCTTTTTTGCCGTCTCGATAAGATAAAAATGACTTCTATTAAGTTGATTTATCAATTTGGACTGCCCCCTGAATTCAAAATTCACCCTTCAGTTTTTTGGTAAAAAAATCTCTCTCATCAGCACCATAACACAAAAGACCAAGCCTTACCGATGTTTTCACCGGGTTACTGCCCCATGGCCAGAATGCGCAATACATACAGACCTGCCCGCTGATGTCTTTTTTAAACAGCGTCTGTTCCTTGCGAGCTCCCCCAACCTCTCTTATAAACCGATCGAAAAAATTTTTAAAAAAAGCACCTTCTCCGGCCGGCTTATAAGCCTTGCCAAAGTATTTTTCGACCTCGACATTCAGCTGGCTGATAATATTTGAATCAGCAACTCCACAATAAAGCAAGGGATCATCGACATCATGATTGGGCTTGATCTTGTATTGCCCCTCAATAAGGTCGATTAAACCAAGAATTTTTCTTATTTCCTGCAGCTGATTTTCCATAAGACCTCAGTTAAATGTTGAATAAGGCCAATATATCGAACTACGCAATAACAAAGCAAGACAATTTAATTCAAATCTTTTAATCAGACTTTGATAAGGTCTTTGCGTGCTTCCACTATAGCCCTGAGACGATCCGGGTCGAGCGGGTTTTCCCAGAAGCCATCGTATTTAATGCTTGAGCCCACGATCCATGCATCTGCGTGAATATAATCGGCAGCATTTTCGGCCGTTAATCCAGACCCTACGATAACGGGAAGCCTGCCGGCAGCCTTGGCTCTTATAACCTCCTCTTTTGAGGCAGCCTTGCCTGTTGCGCTGCCCGTCACGATAACTCCGTCAATGCCAAAGAACTCTGCACCATGCACCCAGTCTTCTAACTCAAGATCTGCCGTAACGGCATGCGCAGAATGCTTCTTTTGTATATCTGTCCAGATTCTTATCCGACCGGCTCCCAGGCGTGCTCTTTCACGCAGAAGATTGCCAGCACAAGCTTCTATCCAGCCTTCATCAGCAACATGACCAAAAATACAGCCTTCAGCCCTGATAAATTCACATCCCGAAACATAGGCCACCGACAGAGCTTCTGTATTGGCACCAGCAAGAATCTGCACGCCAACCGGAAAACTCGCACCAACCCTGCGTTTTATTTCACAGGCAACGCGAGTCATTCCCGCAACTATCTCGGGGCCAACCGCACCCTTCAAATAAGGCCTGTCGTGCATATTTTCAATAACAAGGCCGTCAAATCCTGACAATTGAAAAGTTTCAGCTTCGGCAACGGCAACTTCGCATATTTTCTCAATAGAATCGGTATTAAACGGAGTTCCGGGGAGAGCTCTGACATGTATCATGCCAAAAAGCGCCGGTTTCGGCAGACGGGTTGTGATATCCAAGAGAGGTTTCATCTTTTTGCTCCTAACTCAATAGAAAAACGAGAATGTTGCCTGCTATTAAAAAGGCTACATACCATATACGAAATTTTTTATCGAGATAAATTGCCATGTCGAAACGCCGGCGCTTGGCGTAATTGTTGTTAACAACGGTCTGCACCAGCGCCGAAAAAATAACCACGTAAAATAGAATGAATATTTTATCGGACATCAACAGATAGCCAACGGCAGGCAAAGCATCAGCCTGCGAAATATGCAGCGCCACGGCAGAGAGAAGTGCCGTGACACAGATGGCGCATTGTGTCTCGAATTCACTGGCATTGATAAAAAAGACCGTATAGGCCATGCCGGCGATAATGATCAATGGCAGAATGAACTTTATAAGATGCGGCATGAAAAGCCTTTTAAGAAAAAGCTTGAAGGTAAATCGAGAATAATCAGAGCCTTTCCGGTTGCTCTGCCCAAAATCAGTCTTGTAATGATGAACATCAGACGAGCAGGAAGCACCGCTGCGCTCCCAGTCTGGAACATTCATTTCCGGCTCAAGCCAGGTATTAAAATCTTTGGAAGAATCTGAATCAGGCTGAAAAACGATGACATTCGACTGAGTTTCGGCATCTTCAATAACAATCGGCAGCATTTGCGCATCGAATGGGTACGAATGCAAAAGAAAATGCCCTCTGAAACGCCCCTTAATCCGCTGCGACCAGACATTTTTGCCGGCAATGGGTGCAAGAACCAGTTGCGTGGCATTTTCGATGTTGCCATTCATAAACTCTATGTTATCTGGTGTCCAACTGGCGGTAGAAGGCGCCTTATACCAGATATAAAAATCTGCATAAAACTCGCTTTCTTTAACATCGAGATGAGCCACATCGAGAACATACATGCCAATCTCAACAGTAACAGGCTCAGCCACAACGCACGAACCGATCGCCCAGAAAACGATAAAACAAAGCAACAGCCGTATTCTCGGGATCATATGACGTTGATCTCCCATAGAATTTATAAAATATACAAAAACAGAACAGCAGCAAACACAACGAAAGTAGCAATGACAGCAGGCTTTTCGAAAATAAACAAGCAGGCAATAGCATCGCCGTAACGCTGAAACTTCACTGCTTTCTCCCGTTGCTTAACAGGTTGCTGTTATTTAAAGATCTTCTACCAATTCATGAAAATTGTCAACGAAGCGATAGCAATCACACTAAAATTTTGAGATTTTTGTCAAAAGACCGGGCAAACTCGGGTGGTTAATGGTGAAATGCCAGACCAGAATTGATGCAGCGTATTACTATCTGATTACTTCGGCCGGTTGAAAAACCAGTTCGCCGTTTTCACCACAGATTGCTTTAGCGCGAACTCCAAAACAGTCGGCAAGCAATTTTTCATTGATTACATCATGGGGAACGCCGTCTGCAATGATAGCTCCACCCGCCATCACGATCACGCGGCTGGCAAAATGCAGAACATCGTTTGGATCATGCAGAGACATGACCAAAGTGACTTTGCGTGCTTCTGAGATTCTTTTTACCAGATCCATGACAACAAACTTGTTTCGGTAGTCGAGATGCGTATTGGGCTCATCCAGAATCAAAATTTCAGATTCCTGAGCCAGCGATCTGGCGATCAGAACAAGCTGCATTTCTCCACCAGAAAGGGTATTGTAAGGGCGATCAAGAAATCGATGTGCTCCAGCCTCATGGGCTGCATTTTCGACACTTTCAATATCTTCAGGTCGCGCATTGCCGAATAAACCAATTCTTGCGTAGCGACCCATCATTATAAAATCTCTCGTCAAAAAGGGGAAAAGCGGCTCGTGTTTCTGCGGCACCAACGCAATCAGGCGTGCAATATCCGTCTTGCTGAGCAGGCTGAGGTCTTTTCCGTTGAGCTTTACCGTTCCCTCGTAGTTTTTTGCGGCGCCCGCAATGACGTTAAAAAGAGTGGTCTTGCCGGCACCGTTATGCCCCAGAATAGCCACTCTCTCACCTGCCATTATCTGGCAGTTCAAATCATTCAACACAAGGGTTTCTCTAGTATAACCAAACTTAAGACCCGCAACCAGAATCTGAGGTTTATTATTCAGTTCCAAATCAATGTCTCCCGCTTTTTCAGGAAGTAGATAAAAAATGGCGCACCAATTATAGCCGTGATTATACCAACGGGGATTTCTCCAGAAGTGGCTGCCCGGGCAACATTATCTGCTATCAGAAGAAAAAAGGCTCCGAGAAAAGCCGATAAAGGCATGGTATCAATATGATTCGGGCCAACTATGGCGCGTGCGATATGGGGAATAATAAGACCAACCCAGCCAATTACACCGCAGCGTGCGACACCCGCGCCTACCGAGACTATTACCAGCAAAAGAAAAAAAGCTTTCCATTTTTCTGTTTCCATGCCAAGAAACGATGCCTCGCGATCACCCAGCGACAAAACATTCAGTTGCCACGAAAAAATAATCATCAACAAGAGACATGCCGGAATAATATAGATAACAGGATTCAAACTGTTCCAGTCAATAGAGCTGAAGCTTCCCATCATCCAGAAGGTTATCGCCGGAAGTTGCGTCTCTGTGTCGGCAACATATTTTAAAATGCCAACAAGCGATGTAAAAAAAGACGAAATGATCACTCCAGCAAGAATCAGAGACAGCCTCGGAATAAAGCCATCAGGATGCCTGGCAATCAAAAATGAAGCGGCCACGGCAACAAAGCCGCCGACAGCTGCCATAATATCAATCGAATATGAAATATGAGCAAAATATACTATGGCTATAGCTGCTCCAAACGAGGCTCCGGCCGAAACCCCCAGAATAAATGGACTCACCAGCGGATTTCTGAAAATTCCCTGAGAAACTGCTCCAGAGACTCCAAGAGAAGCTCCAACAAGGATAACCATGATAATTCGAGGCAGACGAAGCGAGAGCAGAATTACATCTTCGTATTTTCCGACTTCAGGCAACGGGTTGCCCATAAGCTTTGCAAGCAAAATGGCTAAAATATTCTGAGGCGGAATATGAAAGTTACCGACATTTAATGAAAAATAAGATAAAAACAAAAGTATTGTGACCAAAACAACAAAAAGCAATAAACGTCGCATTAAATTACCCGAAATTTTAAATTTGCTGCAATACTACCATAACATACCATAAATTATTTTTCGATCTAAAAAGTAGCAAATAATAGAACAGGATTGCTATAATATCAATGTGCTTTGGGCAGTCCTTTGTCGCAATTGAGTAGATAATTTGGCAAATCTCATTTGTCATCCCTGCAAAAGCTGTGATCAAGGCTGTTATATTAGATTCCCGTTACCCGCCTTCGTGGGCACGGGCTTCTCTGAAATGACGAAAAAGCTATTCGGTCAATTGTGATAAAAGGCTATATAATTTTGATCAGACTCATTTTTAACAGAGAACCGGCCAGAAACCAGATAAAAAAGGTGAACGGAACATGCTAAAATACCATCACAGACACTTGATTGTTTTTATAACCATTCTTTGCTTCTACTGCAATATAGTCTTTGCACAGATCGCCAACGAACAAAATGGCGGCATGCCCGTCAACTCTTCGTCAGCTCGACGAATCGTGGTGCTTTTTCCCCTCTCATTTGGCATTGTATATGTACTGAATCTCGCGAACCGCCTGGTAGCGATTCCCAAACAACACATCGGCATTGCCGATGGCAAGCTCGAAAAGTTTTATGCAACCGTGTCACCCGAAATAAATGACAGCGTAAACATTGGCAACCCTTCAACTCCCAGTCTTGAAACAATTCTGAAGGTTCGCCCCGATCTAGTGATTGTTGCGGCAGATCCTATGCATGACAAAACAACACAGACAATCAGAGAGAACGGAATCAGTGTTATTTCGCTCAAAGCAGGTTTTGGCAACATTGAAGAATGGCTTGCCGCAGTTCATACTGTAGCCAGCGCAACCGGTGAAACAGAACGGGCGCAGAAATACGAAGCTTTTTTTAGACAACGACTGAACCTGGTAAAAAAAAGACTAGCTGATGTTTCAAACGAAAAACGCCCCAAAGTAGCCTTGATCAATACAACCGGCACGCAGATGGTCATTCGTGGCAGCAGAACATCTTTTGGTTATTCGTTAATCGATCTGGCCGGCGGCAGACTGATGGAAAAAGGCGAGGATCCCGCTGACGCTGCCGGGTGTGCCGAAATGATGTTTGTTTTTGACCCCGACCTGATTATCGACGATTCGAAAACGGATATTTTTTATCGGGCCAGCTGGTGGAATGAACTTAGAGCAGTAAAAGAAAGAAAAGTATACAAAACACCGGCTGATGACAAGCAGGCATGGGTAACCAACTGGTTTTTAAGCACATATTCGCCGGTTGGCATCTTATGGCTGGCAAAAAAAATCCATCCCGAAAAATTTTCAGATATAGATCTTCAGGCTGAGCACAAAGCCTTTTGCCAGATGCTTTATGGCCGTCCTCTTGCCCATTCAGGCACAGGATTCACAGAATAATTACATCACTACCGCCTGACTCA
>SABV01000565.1 GCA_009928855.1 Erysipelotrichia bacterium
CCTTAACAGGGAAGGCCTTCGCTATGGCCTGATTCACGGTGGCATACCTGACGCGGAAAGAAGAGAATTAAGAAAGCGTTTCGCCATGCCAAAAGAAAACCCCGAGGCACTCGATATACTGCTTTCTTCTGAAGTTGGCTGCGAAGGCCTTGATTTCCAATTCTGTGATTTTCTGATCAATTACGATCTGCCCTGGAATCCAATGCGAATCGAACAGAGAATCGGCAGAATCGACAGATATGGTCAGAAGAGCGAGGCTGTTGCAATTCTCAACCCGATTACAATCGGAACTGTAGACGCTGAAATTTATCTTCGCTGTTATGAAAGAATAGGTATTTTTAAACACTCTATCGGCGGCTGCGAAGAGATTCTGGGAGAAATAACCGTCGAGATTCATGATATCGCCGAAAATTTCAATATGACAGAGAATGAACGCAGTCAGAGTCTGCAGCAACTGTCTGATAACGCCATCAGACGACTGAATGAAGAGCAGGCTCTTGAAGAAAAACAGGCCGAGCTTTTTGGCCTCTCACTGCCGAAACAAACCTGGCGACAGGAAATCGAAGATGCCGAATCTTTCTGGTTATCACCCGGTTCTTTGCAGCATTGTGTCAAGTCGTATCTAAAGCAGCAAATAGAACCAGAAACAGATGCTTTATCAGGAGACAAGCCTCAAAAGACGTTGCGGCTCAATGTTGAGGCAAGAAATCGACTGCTTGATGATTACAAAAAGCTTACCCGCTCTACAGATCCGGCAGCCCGGGAATGGGAAAAGTGGTTGAAAGGTTCAAACCCAAATTTGCATGTTACTTTCGACCAGAAAACTGCTGCAGAAAATCCTGAGGTTGCACATCTGAACGTTCTGCACCCACTTGTGCGTCAGGCCGCGCACTTCAATGAGCAGAAAGACGTCGTACATACAAATCTGACCGTCAGTTGTGACCAGGTAAGTGCCGGTGAATACCTCTTTGGGGTCTACCGCTGGCAAAAGCGTGGAGTAAAGGTTGATGAAACTCTCGTTGTCGTGTCTGAAAACAGGCAGCTGGAAGATCTATTGATCAAACTGCTTCCAAACGCAAAGAACCTTGAAAATGCAGAGCATCTCGATGAAAGTTTGTTCAGCAAAATCGAAAATACGCATCATCAGAAATGGCTGGAAGAAAGGGCAAAATACATAGACGAAAATCGTGAGCTTCTGGAGCACCGCATTCAGAGCCTTACTGTCAGTAATGATGCCAGGCGCAAGCTGCTTAGAGATAAGATAGCTGCAGCCACTAACGACAAAATAAAACTGATGCGCGAAAGCGAGCTTGACAGAGCTGCTCTTGACTTCAACCGCCGCATAGAAAAGCTCAGACAGGCTACCGAATGCGCTGATATCCAGACCACAGCCACGGTGTTTGGCATCATAAAAATTACAGGGAGCGATCAAAAATGAATTCTCTTGAGCAGGTTCGTGAAAAGCGTAAGAACTTGAAGGATGTGCTGTTTGATGAAGAGTATTCAGGGCTTCGAGAATTTCTTGCAGAATTATACCCTGATAGCGCCCATTTCATATATGAACTATTGCAAAACGCCGAAGATGCGGGGGCGACACATGCAGGTTTCGTTCTTGAAAGCGACCGACTGTTTTTTGAGCACAATGGCAGGGCATTTGATGATAAAGACATTTTGGCCATAACAAATATCGGTAAAGGCACCAAAACAAACGACCCGGACAAAATCGGCAAATTTGGCATCGGCTTCAAGGCTGTATTCGGT
>SABV01000138.1 GCA_009928855.1 Erysipelotrichia bacterium
TCAGGGTATTAATTCCTTCTTGACTGTCAGACTGGAGCAAATTATTATAGACGCATGAACCTTACAGATTTAACTGCCGCCGAACTGGCTGGGCTTGACAAAGACAACACCCTCATCATTATACCGCTCGGTTCAGTCGAGCAGCATGGCCCACATCTGCCACTGGGTACCAAATGCTTTCTGGCCGAAATAGTTGCTTTTGAAGCGGCAAACCTGCTCAAAAATGAGAATATAGACTGCCTGATCGCTCCAACGGTATCATTTATGCCATGCCATACCAGCACCGGCTTTGCCGGCAATTTTTCGGTTGCCGCCCGCACTTATTCTGATGCTCTCTACGAAATCGGCAGCGCCTTCAGTCGTGGCGGATTCAAATCTATCTATTTCGTCAATATGTCGGTGTCTCCAGATGCCCTTAAAGCGGTTGAAGTCGCAGTCGAAGATCTTAACACCATCAGAGACTTCAAAGCGTTCGACCCCCTCCCCCTCTGGACATTCTCCAAAAACGAGCGTATTGACAACTTTTTGAGCCAGTACGGCGTTGAATCCTCAAATGAAATTCACGCAGACATAAAAGAAACCAGCGCCATGCTGCATCTGGCGCCTGGGCTGATGCGCCCTGCCGTGGCTGCGGGTCTTAAGCCATGCAAGGTCAACTCAACCTGGGAAGTCCTGAAAGGCAATTTTTCTTTCCAGGAAATGGGTTCAGAATCAGGCTATCTGGGTACACCTTCATTGGCGACCCCTGAACTTGGGCGCCTTTATATCGAAGAAGCCGCTTTTGCGCTCGCACAATCACTTAAATACACAGTTGAAGGCAACGAACTTCCTGAATTGCCACTGCAAATCAGAATGCTGCTTAAAATGGTCGATCTCGACGAAATGTAACACCAACCATGGACCTGATTACCCAGGGCCTGCTCGGTTCTACCGTAGCACAGGCCGCATACGGCAAAAAACTTGGCAAAAGAGCTGCATTATACGGCTTTCTTATTGGGCTTATTCCTGATTTTGACATTGTCTCAAATCTTTACGGGCCATGGGTATCGCTTAAATACCATCGCGGTCCCACACATGCATTTGCTCTGCTTTTGCTGCTATCGTTACCAATCGGGTTAATGTTCAGAAAACTTGCCGGGTCAGAAGTCGACAAAAGACACTGGGTTGGTATGGCTTTTCTGGCACTCGTTACCCACCCTCTGCTCGACTGGTTTACCAGCTATGGAACATGCCTGGCGTGGCCTTTTTCAGACTACCGCTATGCTATCGACGCCCTGCCGATTATTGACCCGATTTATTCTTTTCCCCTGCTCGCTGTGACAATGCTCGGGCTTTTCAGTAAAATATCATTCAGACGCATGCAAACCCTTGCTTTTGGCGCCCTTGCCATAACCTGTATGTATTCGCTCTGGAGTTACAGCACCTCGCAGATCCTTGTAGAGCGTGGGACGCGCTTGTTTAAAACACAGGGGTTTGAGCCGGTTGAGGTGCGCGCTACGCCGACGCTTTTAAATACTGTTGTTTTCAGAGTCGTTGGGCGCAATAAAGACGACGATTTTATGATCACTTATCTCAAAAAAGCTTCAGAACAACCTCTCTCACCCATCGTTTTGCGCAAATCCGACCACGACAATTACGTCGACATGGCTCTGGCGCATGAACACGGCAGCCTGTTCAAATGGTTTTCCATGAATATGCTGCATACGCAAAGCGTGCCACTCGACGGTGGCAGACACAAAGTTATTCTCAGCGACATGCGTTACGGGCTTTTTCTTTCGCCAGGACAAAGCTTATTTGCAGCTGAAGCACACTTCGATGCAACCGGGCAGTTAATTCGCGTTAACAGAATACATAACCATGGCTCAATCAGCATAAAAGCAGAAATCCTTGCTACTCTTGCCCGGGTTTTTACTGGCAATGCCGGCCTGGCGAACGCAGCATGGGGAGCCCGATAATGCCCGAAATTATTCTCGCCAGAACTTCTGGTTTCTGCATGGGTGTTAAGCGTGCCATGCAAATGGCCCTCGAAACGGCAAAAAAATCGCCGGGCCATGTTTATACATGCGGGCCGCTTATTCATAATCCGCAGGCAATCGAGTATCTGAAGGAAAATGGCGTCGAAACAGTTCAAGACTGGCGTGATATTGCCGATGGCACCATAATTATCAGGGCCCACGGTATGCCATCAGGAAGCATTGAACAGATTGCCGCCCAGGGACTCGGCATTGTTGATGCAACCTGTCCGCATGTTGTTACCAGCCAGAGGCAGATAAAAAAATTCAGCGACCAGGGATTTTTTATTTTTGTCATTGGTGATTCGAAACATCCTGAAATTATGAGCTTACAAAGTTTTGCCGCACAATGCATGGTCATCTCAACCCCGCAGGAAGCACAAAACGCGCCACGGCACGACAAAATCATGATAATCGCCCAGACAACCTTCAATGAAGACGAGTTCAACCGCATAGCCGAAATCCTCAAAACCCTGGCTACCGAAGCGATCGTCTGCAACTCTATCTGCCAGGCAACTTCAGAGCGTCAGCACGAAATAAAATCACTTGCAGCCGGTGCCGATGCCGTAGTCATAGTTGGCGGCAAATTGAGTGCCAACACCCGCCGACTCGCTGAAATAGCGACCGAAATTTGCCCGAAGACTTTTCATGTTGAAACCGAAAGCGAGCTATCTGCGGCCGATTTTAAAGACTGCCGCAAAATCGCGGTTTCTGCCGGGGCCTCTACCCCAGACTTCATTACCAGCCGTGTAATCGACTATCTCAAAAAATTGCCATAAAAAAACCGGATTGCCTCAATGAGACAACCCGGCCTTGCTGTTTTTGCGTTTCAGTTATTTTTGGGGCCTGAACTTACCATGTCAGAATAGGCTGTTTCGTGCTCATTCAGAATGTGAATCATAACCTCGAGTTCTGAATCACCGTTGGTAATAAAAACTCTTAAAAAAACGGCTCTGAGCTTGAGAATTTGAATAGCTGTAAGAGCCACATCAACTGATATCTTGCCATCAGAATAAAGATTGCTTATGACTGCAAGCGCTGCGGCGACGCCTTTGGCATTTTCGATGCCACGAACCAGCAGTTCAAGCTGCTGATTGATCTTGTCAGCCTTGAGCCATACGAAATCATCATTGCCTGCATTACCCTTGCTGCCAGACCCGATATCGCCCGAGCCTTTTTCAATGCCGGCGGCCACCGGAACAGAAACCTTGTTAAAAGCTTCAAGGGTCGAACGAAATTTATCTTCTTCAAAAGCCATGACCTGCATAGCGCAAACCAGGCTCATCAACATGACCAGACTTATTATTTTATTCATAACATCCTCCTGCGAGAGAAACATAATTTTATTATAAGAATTTAGACGCCACCCGTAACCCCCCACGAAACTCCCCTGCCCTGCTGGTTTATACAATTTTATGGATTATAGAGAGGGGGTGGTTTATAATTCGTTTAAATTATTTCTAACAGGAGAATCAAGCAATGAAAGTTTTAACCATGAAATGTATGGCATGTGGAAAAGAATACCCCGATGCTCCTGACCGCTATGTCTGTGACGAATGCGGCATCGATGGCATTCTGGATGTCGTTTATGATTATAAATCAATCAATATAAGCCGCGAAGAAATTGCTGCCTCAAAAAATTATTCACTGTGGCGCTACCGCAAAATGCTTCCGGTCGCTGATTCTACAGAAATACCACCTCTTCAGGTCGGCTGGACACCTCTTTATCGCGCTTCTGCCGTTGAAAAAGCCCATGGTCTCAATAATGTCTACATAAAAGACGATGGCCGCAATCCGACAGCTTCTCTTAAAGACCGTGCCAGTGCCGTCGGTATAGCTAAAGCCCGTGAAGCCAAAGCCACTACCATATGTGCCGCTTCAACAGGCAACGCTGCCAGTTCTCTTGCAGGCTTTGCCGCATCAGCCGGTATTAAAACCGTTATTTTTGTGCCAAAACGCGCGCCACGCGCAAAAGTTGCCCAGCTACTGGTTTACGGTGCCAGAACAGTTATCGTCGATGACTGCTATGACCGCGCTTTTGAACTTTCGGTCGAAATTACGAAAAAATTCGGTTTTTATAACCGCAACTGCGCTTATAATCCATTCCTGGTCGAGGGTAAAAAAACTGTTGCTTACGAAATCTGGGAACAGATGGGCTTTGATATTCCAGACCGCATATACGTTTCAATCGGCGATGGCTGCATAACTTCAGGTATTTACAAAGGCTTCTACGACCTTATTCAACTCGGCCTCGCAGATCGTATGCCCCGCATCATAGGTGTGCAGGCTTCAGGTTGCAATCCCGTCGAAGTTGCTCTTAAAACCGGTGAATTTGTGGCCCAGCAGGGCAATACTATTGCAGACTCAATTGCAGTAGGTATTCCCCGCAATCGTCTCAAAGCCATGCGCGCCCTGAAAGAATCGAACGGCGACTGTATATCGGTTACCGACGACGAAATAAAATCAGCTCTTCTTGAACTGCCACGCTCGACAGGCGTGTTTGGCGAACCTGCCGGCGTAACTGCTTTTGCCGGCTTCAAAAAACATGCAATGACTCATAACATCAAAGCAGACGAAAAAATAGTCGTGTTGATCACCGGCAATGGCCTCAAAGATATAGAGTCAGCCATATCTGTATGCACCCTGCCCCAGCCTGTCGCATCAGATTCTGATTCGATCGAAAATCACGTCAAAACCCTTATTTGATTTTTTCAAAGACAGCAAAATGAAAAAAAAATTCTGGGTAGCTTTTTTTCTGATCGATATGCTGGTTGTTTTGGCAGTCATTGCTTTTTTTGTTCCCAGCCTTGGCATCGGAAAAATCATAGGCGTAGGACGAAGTTATACTGATGAATATTGCGTTGATTGCGGGGCTTTTTGCAAACGAAGCTACATTGGCCTTTTCTGGATCCCTTTTTTAGAGAGCACAGAGATGGTAGAAGAAGTCGGAATAAAAACCCTTCACGATAAATTTCTTACTCCATGCACCACTCACAGATGGAACGTCTATCATCTTGTGCGCAATAGCCTTCCACTCAACTTTTCAGACACACCTTATTTTCCGTTTAATCTTGTGGCTTTTAAACGCGATCCAACCAGAACTGACATGGAAACCTTTATCGCTTCTTATCCTGAGCTGGCCGCTCAAATGGCTCCAGTTTTATTCGATTACGCAAAAAGGGGTAAAAACAACAAGGTGTTCTCTGACCTGCAATTGTCTATCGCAATGAATGAAGAACAGGAAATAAAAGACATGCTGGCCAGTATGACGGCAGAACTCGCCTCTCTCGCCAACTGACCAAGCAAACGCTCTGCTCAAACAAACATTTTTTGTCTTGTTCTAAATTTAACAAAAGGGTTGCCTATAATTGTTTACGGCGTTATACTCGCCTGAAAATCAGTTAATCAGGAGCCAGGATTGACTACCATAATTGATGGAAAAAAGCTTTCTGAGGAAATTCGTGGCGAGATTGCCGCTACAGTCAAAATCATGGCTGCTGCCGGTCAGATGCCGCCAGGGCTTGCAGTAGTAATCGTCGGTGACGATAAGGCGTCTCATGTGTATGTGGCGTCAAAAAAGAAAGCCTGTGAAGCCGCCGGGTTCCATTCTCGCGAAATAATTCTGCCGGCCACGACTTCGCAGACCGAATTGATTGCCGTTATTCAGCTGCTTAATCGCGATTCGCAGATTCACGGCATTCTGCTGCAGCTTCCCCTGCCCTCGCACCTCAATGAATTCGCGGCCCTCGAAGCAATAGACCCGCATAAAGACGTCGACGGTTTCCACCCTGTTAACGTTGGCTATCTCAGTCTTGGCATCGATACTTTCGTGCCCTGCACTCCCATGGGTGTCATTGAAATTCTTAAACGCAATAACATCGCGATCGAAGGGAAAAATGCCCTCGTGATCGGTCGATCTAACATTGTCGGCAAGCCAATGGCGGCTTTGCTGACTAAAGCCAATGCCACAGTTACCATCGCGCACTCACGAACCCGTGATCTGCCAAAACTTGTTGCCCAGGCTGATATTCTCGTTGCCGGCATCGGCAAACCTGAATTTGTAAAAGGGGCATGGATAAAAGATGGAGCGGTGGTAATCGACGTTGGCACGAATTCAGTTAATGACCCGACCTCACAACGCGGATACCGACTGGTTGGCGATGTTGAATTCATCGAAGCGGCAAAACGCGCTTCTTATATTACCCCGGTGCCTGGCGGTGTCGGGCCCATGACTATCGCAATGCTGCTCGCCAATACATTAAAATCTCGACAGAAGTTTTCGTAAAAGTTGCCGTTCCCGCTCCTGCCTTTAAAGGTCACAAGCGGAGATGACAGACAATATATAAAAGGAATGGAATGGAGAACTGACGTGGAACTACTCGATACAATGCTGATGACCCCTGGTCCTGTACACCTTGACTCCGAAGTTTTGCTGGCCGGCGCCAGACCCCTGAGCCACCACCGAACCAACGATTTCGCACCGGTTTACAAAGAATGTGTCGAACTTCTGAAAAAATTCTTTGGCACCACTCAACATCTTTATCTGACAACTTCTTCTGGCACTGGCGGCATGGAAACAGCTATTGCCAACCTTTTTAACGAAGGCGAAACGGTGCTGAACGTTCAGACCGGCGTTTTTGGTGTGCGTTTTACCCAGATATGTGAAGCATTCAGACTGAAAACTGTTATTCTTAAATGTGACGATGGCAAAGCCGTAACAGTCGAGCAGATTGCCGATGCGCTGCATAAACACCCCGAAATTTCGGGTATTACCGTTACTTTTAACGAGACTTCGACCGGCATCTGCAATGACATCAAGGCTATCGGTGAATTTCTCAAAGACAAGGGCAAGATTCTCATTGTCGATGGCGTTTCGGGCCTCGGAGCCCTGCCCTATAAAATGGATGAATGGCACGTTGACGTGACCGTTTCGGCTTCTCAAAAAGGCTTTCTGGCTCCCCCGGGTGTTGGTATGGTGGCTCTCTCAGCCAAAGCCTGGAAAAAAGTAGAAACAGTAAAATGCCATGGCTATTATTTTGATCTCAAGCTCTACAAGCGCGACCAGGAACAACCGATTCCGGCCTACCCCTGGACACCCGCCATCAGCGTCATGTTTTCACTGCAGGAAGCCCTGCGCAAAATTGATCGCATCGGCCTTGATAACTGCTTAAAGCATTACGCCAAACTTGCCGGCGGCTTGCGTGCAGCGCTCAAAGCACTTGGCCTGAAGCTTTTTACTGAAGATAAGGCAACTTCGAATGTGTTGACTGTTTTTTACGCACCCGAAGGCGTTTCGCCCAAAGAAATCGTCACTGAAATGCGTAATAAATACGGCATTCTTATTGCGGGCGGGCAAGAACAGTTTGCCGCAACTCTTCTTCGTATCACCACAATCGGTGCTATTGGCGAACGCGACCTGCTTGGCACTGTCGGCCTGCTCGAAATGATATTGAAGAAAAAAGGTTATCTGAAACAAACTGGCGCCGGAGTCAATGCCATGATGGCGTATTTTTTGGATAACGAGTAATTGCAGTGTCACAGCTGAACAATTACAAAATAGAAGAAGGAATCAGGCCAATAGAAGAAGTTGGTGCTGAACTCGGGTTATTACCGGAAGAAATCGAACATTACGGGCGCATGAAAGCCAAAGTGTCTTTTTCGGCGCCTGGTCGTGTTGCCGGCAACCCCGATGGCAGACTGATTCTTGTTACGGCCATGACTCCTACTTCTGCCGGCGAAGGCAAGACGACAACCTGCATCGGCCTTGCTGATTCTTTCAGAGCTATGGGTCGCAAAACGATGCTGTGTTTGCGAGAGCCTTCAATGGGCCCGGTTTTTGGTATTAAAGGCGGGGCGACCGGTGGCGGAAAAAGCCAACTGGTGCCAATGGATGAAATAAACCTGCACTTTACCGGCGATATTCACGCGGTAACTTCGGCTCATAACCTGCTCACGGCACTTGTTGCAAATCATATTCAGCATGGCAACGAATTGTGCCTTGATCCTAAGGCGACTCCTTTCAAACGCGTTATGGACATGAATGACCGCAGTCTGCGCAATATTATATCTGGCCTTGGTGGCCCTGCGCACGGTGTTCCAAGAGAAACCGGCTTCGACATTACCGCCGCTTCAGAGGTCATGGCAGCCCTGTGCCTGGCCGAAAACCTTCAAGACCTTAAAACCAGGCTGGGCAATATCATTGTTGGCTTTAATACAAAGGGTGATCCTGTCTACGCAAGGGATTTAAAAGCCAATGGCGCCATGTGCGCGGTGTTAAAAGAGGCGATGAAACCGAATCTTGTGCAGACAAGATATTCGACGCCGGTATTCGTGCATGGCGGCCCGTTCGCCAATATTGCTCACGGTTGCAACAGTCTTGTCGCGACCAGACTTGCCCTCAAACTGGCTGATACGGTGATAACAGAAGCCGGTTTTGCCACCGAACTCGGCGCCGAAAAGTTTTTCGACATAAAATGCCGTATTGGCGGGTTAAAACCAGCAGCGGCAGTTATTATTGCCACCGTTCGTGCGCTCAAAATGCATGGTGGTGCTGCTAAAGATCAGCTTGACGTTGAAAATATCGAGGCTCTGCAGAAGGGTTTCGACAATCTTCTCAAGCACATCGAAAACATACGCGTTTTTGGTGTGCCTTGCGTAGTTTCGGTAAACAGATTCAGCGCCGATACCGATAAAGAGCTGGCATGGGTAGTTGATGCCGTTGCAGCAAAAGGTGTGGCTGCTGTTGTTTCTGATATTTATGCTCTGGGGCCTGCAGGTGGCGTAGAACTTGTCGAAGCGGTAGAAAAGGTTATCGCGACGCAGAGTAACGAGTTCGATTTCCTTTACCCGCTTGACATGCCTCTCATTGAGAAAGTTAACGTAATAGCACGTTGCTGCTACGGCGCCAAGGGAGTAACGATACTTAAAAAAGCCCGTGACAGTTTTGAAAAATTCGAAAAACTGGGCTTTCGTAAGGTGCCTGTCTGTATTGCCAAAACCCAGTCTTCGCTATCTGATGTAGCTAATCTACTGGGAAGACCCAAAGATTTTGAAGTGATCATACGTGAGGCGCGTCTGAGTGCCGGTGCCGGTTTTGTAGTCGCCATCGCTGGCGAAATAATGACAATGCCGGGCTTGCCAAAAGACCCCTCGGCCGAGTATATAGACGTTGACGAAAACGGTAATATTACCGGGCTTTCGTAAATATAA
>SABV01000566.1 GCA_009928855.1 Erysipelotrichia bacterium
GGCGAAATAATGACAATGCCGGGCTTGCCAAAAGACCCCTCGGCCGAGTATATAGACGTTGACGAAAACGGTAATATTACCGGGCTTTCGTAAATATAAAAGGAGAGAATGATGAATAAGACCCCATTGTGTGCTGTTCACGAAAAGGCTGGTGCCAGAATGATCGATTTTTCGGGCTGGTATATGCCGGTTCAGTATAATTCGATTATTGAAGAACATAACACGGTTCGCACTAACTGCGGCCTGTTCGACCTGTTTCACATGGGCGAATTCTGGTTGACCGGTCCGGATGCACTTAAAAACGTGCAAAAAATATGCTGTCAAGACGCTGAAGCCCTTTCTGACAGACAGATCGCTTACAGCCCGATGTGTCGACCCGACGGCAGCATTGTTGATGACCTTCTTATTTATCGCTGGACCGCCGAAAAATTTCTGCTCGTCGTCAATGCCGGAAATATGAAGAAAGATTACGACTGGATCGCCAGCCAGCTCGAAGGCGATGTCAAATTTGTCGATGAATCATCAAAAACTGGTCTTATAGCTATTCAGGGCCCAAATGCCGAAGCTGTTCTGCAGAAGCTTACCCGTCAGCGTCTTAAAGCGATCAAATTTTACTGGTTTTCGACCGGTAAGGTCAGCGGCGTTGACTGCATCATCAGCCGCACTGGTTATACCGGCGAAGACGGCTTTGAACTTTATTTTAAGGCCGACAACTCAGAAAACCTCTGGAACGCCCTCATGGAAGCAGGCAAAGATGTTGGCATCAAGCCAATCGGACTGGGCGCACGCGACACTCTGCGCCTTGAAGCTCGTCTGATGCTCTATGGCAATGATATTAACGACGAAACCAACCCGATCGAAGCCAACCTGAACTGGACAGTTAAGTTTGCCAAAGGCCCGTTCAACGGCAGTGATGTTATGAAAAAGCAGAAAGAACAGGGCACTGCCAAAACTCTGGTCGGCTTTGAATTGCCAAAAGGCCCTGCGGCCCGCCACGGTTATCCGATCATGAAAGACGGGCAGAAGGTTGGCGAAGTTACTTCGGGCACCATGTCACCAACTCTTCAGAAAAACATCGGTCTGGGTTATGTTCCACCGGCCCTCAGCGCAATCGGTTCTAAATTTGACGTTGAGATTCGTGGCAAAAACTACCCCGCAACCGTTATAGAAACACCATTTTATACCAGGGCAAGGAGTTAATAATGCAAACCCTTCAACAGTTCGATCCTGAAATCAGCGCCATTATCGACCGCGAAAAAAAACGCCAGATGAGCCAGATTGAGCTTATAGCATCAGAAAATTTTGTTTCTGAAGCAGTTCTTGAAGCTCTTGGTTCGGTGCTTACAAACAAATATGCCGAAGGTTACCCGGCAAAGCGTTATTACGGCGGTTGCGAAATAGTCGATGAGGCCGAAAACCTTGCCCGCGACCGTGTTAAAAAACTTTTTGATGCCGAACACGCGAACGTGCAGCCGCATTCTGGCAGCCAGGCTAACATGGCAGTTTATCAGGTTGTCATGAAACCGGGCGAAACCTTTCTGGGCATGAATCTGCAGAACGGCGGTCATCTCACCCATGGCAGCCCGGTTAATTTCAGTGGTCTTCTCTATAACGTCGTGCCATACGGCGTCACAGACGACACAGAAATTCTAGATTACGACGCCCTGGCTCGCCTCGCTCACGAAAATAAACCTAAAATGATCATGGTCGGCGCTTCTGCTTACCCCCGGGCGCTGGATTTTGCGAA
>SABV01000139.1 GCA_009928855.1 Erysipelotrichia bacterium
AACTTTTTTTATAATCATTCGGCGAAGATTTTCGTGGGTATACATTACCTCATGTACGCCGACACGCCCTTTATACCCAGTCTTAGCGCATTTGTCGCAACCTTTGCCACGATAATATGTCGCATTGATAGCTTCTGGAGGTAGCCCCAGTTCAGCTATTATTTCAGGCGTGATTTCGTGATCGATGTCTTTACAGAACTTGCATATTCTGCGTGCTAACCGTTGAGATACTATGCAGAGAAGAGCTGAAGAAACAAGAAATGGTTCGACTCCCATGTCAAGAAGCCTTATTGCCGTGCTTGGCGCATCATTGGTATGCAGTGTCGCAAAAACAAGATGTCCGGTTAAAGCCGCTTCTACTGCAATCCCTGCTGTTTCTTCATCGCGGATTTCGCCGATCATGATTACATCAGGGTCCTGTCGCAAAAAGGCACGCAAAACTGTCGAAAAATTAAGGTCGATTTCTGGTCTAACCTGTACCTGATTGATAAATTTGAGTTTATATTCTACCGGATTCTCAACCGTGCAGATGTTTATATCCGGCCCTTTTATCGCGTTAAGACACGAATAAAGAGTTGTTGTTTTGCCTGAACCGGTTGGCCCGGTAACCAGGCACATGCCGTTTGGCGAAGTTATAGCTTTTTTCATCAGGGTATAGTTGGCTGGTGTAAAACCCATCTGGTCAAGCTGAACATTAACGTTAGATTTATCGAGAATTCGTAAACAGGCTTTTTCGCCCCACGCTGTTGGTATTGTGTTAACGCGGAAATCGATCGGCTTGTCCATGATTACCATCTGAATGCGGCCATCCTGGGGTAGTCGGCGCTCCGAAATATCCATGCCGCTCAAAATCTTTATTCGCGACATAACTGATGGCAGAGCTTCAGGTTGCAGGTTCATAGATACCAGCAGCGAACCGTCTATGCGAAGCCGAACACGCAACTCACCTTCGTCTGGTTCGATATGTATGTCAGATGCACCTTTTTGAACCGCTGAATTCAAAACAAGATTGACCAGCTTGATAATCGGCGTTTCTTCACTGGCCTTTTTAAGGCCATCAAGCGCAGCTCCATCTGTGGGACCTATGTCATCGCTGCTTGCCAGGGCATTTAACGCGTCTGCCATTGCGCCGGCAACATAAAGGCGGTCGGTTGTGTCTGCTATCTGGTTTTCTGAGCATATTGCCCTGACAACTTCACAGTTGTTCTGAAACTGGATTTCATCAATGATAAAAACGTCAAGAGGGTCAGCCATGCCGATCATAAGACTCTTGCCATCAAAACTTATGGGCACCAGTATGTGTTTGCGGCAGATTTTTTCGGGTACCATCTTCAAAACTTCAGGCTTGATTTCGACTTTACTCAAGTCTACAAATGGCACCTTCAGCTGTTTGCCCAGAGTTGGCAGCAGCTTGTCTTCTGTGAGATACCCAAGCTCGATCAGAACCTGACCAATTCTCTTGCCGCGCTTTTTCTGTTCGGCCAGTGCAATGTTCAGTTCTTTTTCGGCTATATGGCCTGCTTCTATCAGCAGTTGTCCTATTTTTTTTCGTTTAAACATGGAAATATGGCTATTATCTTAACTTATTCCTGATGGTTTGCAAACAGAAGATTTATCGGCTCTCACCGTGGCATGCTTCTCAGCTCTCATTGAGCGGCTTCCCAGTATTTTCGGCGTGCTTCCATGTAGTGAGGGTTCAGTCTGATGGCAATGCGAAACTCTTCCATGGCCTGATCCAGCATTCCCTTTTTGCGCAAAATTATACCCAGATGATAGTGCAGATCGGCGTAATCAGGATTTTCTTTTATCAGGCGCCGGTATTCGGCTTCAGCCTGGTCAAGCAGACCCAGATCTGAAAAAATTGCGCCCAGATCTATTGTTACACTTGCCTGTGCGAGTTTATCACCCAGCAGTTCTTCGATTACCTGGCGATATTCTTTTATTGCCTTGCCCATGGCCCCCTGATCTTCGTATATTCGCCCGAGGTAGTAGCGTGCAGCAGCATATTTGGGATTGATCGCCATGGCATTTGCAAAGCTGGCAAGAGCCTTCTCGAAAGCTTTATTGTTGTAAAAAATCAGCCCAATGTTGAAATGGGCGTCAGCAAAGCGTGGGTTGAGTTTAAGAACTGATTCATAGGCTGCTACCGCTTGATCTCTGTCTCCAAGTTCACGGTATGTGTGACCCAGATGGGCAAAATAAACCGGGTTTTTGGGATTCTGGTTGACTGCTTTTACATAACAGAACAGGCCTTTGTCGAACTGTTTTTTAAGAAAGAAGGCGTTACCAAGGGCAAAGAGAGTTGCATGATCATTCGGGTGTGTGCGTAGATATTTTATGCATGCATCTACCACCTCATCCAGCAGCCCTTCTTTATAGGTCGAAACATCGGCCATTTACGCTTCTCCTGAAAACTCTCAATCTGTCGATAAAATCGATTTTATATCTTTGCCCAGCTTGGTTCGTGGTTCTGATTTTCTGAAGGCAGGTTTATCTGTGCAGTAGATATGAAGTATCTCAAGGCCTTCGTAGTTGCGCTTTTGCAGCCCCTGACGCAGGTTCTCAAAATACGGGGCGATGCTTTTCAAGCCCTCTTCTGGGTCCGAAAAAGTTTCATTGGTAAAAAAGCGGTATTTGTGAATAATGCCGTTGTCACGCCTGTAAATGTCTACTTCTGGTTCTTCTAGAAGGCGCGAGCGGATTGAATAAGTGCGGACATCGAAAAAATGCTGTCTCTCGTAGTCTTCATATATGGTTGCACCCCAGATATACGGGTTGCGAAACAGCCAGAGCGGAAACACCGGAGAGAGAAAGTTTTTAAGACTTTCGATCAGATCGTAATTGTACCCGCTTTCTTGTATGCAGATGTGCAGATTGCTGTTTTGCAGCTTGAATTCGCCACCGTCAATAAACCTGCCGCGAATACATGAAATTTTTTCTGGCTTTGGAATGCTGAGAAGAATTTTTTTAGTACGGTCATTGATTGTGGCATAGCTCGCATTCGGTTGATCTGTGTATTCAACCTCTATGTCAGCAACAGGAAACATGAAGACGCGGTCAAAAACATTCTGATAAATTTCACGGTCTTTGCGATCGCTTATAAAAAGGTGAGTTTCGAGTATTGAGTTGGGCTGATTCATTGATTACTCCGCTTTTGCATAGATGACTGTGTAGTCTTCAAGATTATGTCTGTTGTTACCTGCAGGCATAAGCTGATTTGCAAAACTTTTAACGAACATGGCGGCGTTTTGTTCTGGCATCTGGTCTAGTATAAACTTCAGTTCTTCTATTCCGGGGCGTCCTTTAAGAGCTTGTGCAAATTCAGCAACCCTGTCAGTATAAAGTAAGATGCCGTCACCGGGCAACAACTGAATTGTCTGATTCTGATAACCATCCGTTCCCTGGGTAAACAGGCCCAGAGGTATGCCCGTTTCCAGTTGTGGAATTTCTGTAAAACCACTTCTGTGCCTTGTTATTACCGGCGCTGAATGTCCAGCCAGGGCCACCACGACATGGCGCGACGACTCGTGTAGTTCTACTATTGCCATAGATGCGAAAAGTTCCTGGGCATTTTCTGTCATCATCATTGTCGAAAGTGTGTTCAAAAGGGCTGCCGGGGTAGATGATTTTTCTGACAGACAAGCTATCATTGTTTTGAGCCTGGTAAAAAAAATAGCGCTGCCCAGGCCTTTGCCAGAACTTTGAGCTGTCACGATCATCAGCCGGTTACCGGGCAAATGTATGTAATCATGAAATCTGTCTGATTGCCCGTTATCAGATTCTGCTTTCTGGGCGATATCCCAACCCTTCATTGTCGGAATATTTTTAGCGAGGTATTTGTTGAAAAGCATTGTTGTCAGATCTTGCGTTGCTTTGGCATACTGGTCATCAGAGCGAGAAAAATAGAGCTGATGGTTATCGAATACCAGTGCCATACCTTCGCAAAAACTACCCATGAGAGACTTTTCATTATTGGTAAAGGCCTTTGCAGAGGTTGAGAGAGCGACCATGATGCCCTGTAATCTGCCAAACAGCGCAACAGGCATAATAATGCCATCTTTGCCGTTTTCACCATAAGAGAATGGTATGGCAGATGCCAGGCTTGTTAACTGTTTTGTAAAATTGTTGCCGAGAAGGTTCTTTATTCTGGTTTCGAGTTCTTCGGCAGTGCTGTCGCCCTTATCAATCAGTTCGCTCTGATTTTGTGAATTGGTGCGTGTAGCAGCCAGAAAATGCAGGCTGTCTTCATTCAAGTGATAACAGGCAAATATTTTGTCAGGCATTAACTCCGACAACTCTCGCAAACCCATGCCAACTTTGGCTTTAAGCGAAGATTCTGGATTACCAAGGTGCAGAATATAGTGTATGAAGGCTGATGCCGAGTCTGTTGTCGTCGTGGGCCGGGTCAGCAGAATTTCGGAGGTTTCAGAAAAAACATGGTTTTGCATTTCTTTGCCGGCCTGAGATGTTTCGCTCTGAACCTTATTATTTTTAAATATCTCGCGACTGGTAGAAAATGAAGATACGACCAGGCAGAATAAAGCGCCTGTGGCAATAAACAGCCCGGTGTCATGGTAAATAATTGCGCGAACAAGAACAATCAGACTGGCCAGTAGTATGGCCAGACTGATTTTAAATGTTGTCGAGTGTTTCACTTGCCGATGGCCAGTGAATATCAGGCCGCGCGATAGTCTTCGTATGAACGTTCTGAGCTGGTTTTTAGATTCTGGCAATGATTTGCCAAAGCTTCGATTGCAACCGGATCACCAACTTTAGCCAGGGCATCGCCTGCCGCCAGACTTACTTCTTCGCGTGGATCATTAAGAGCCTCGATAAGAGCTTCTACAACGGCTGTTCCTCTGCGGTCACCAAGCTGAATGCACGAAATGCGGCGAATGCGCCAGTCGGGACTGCTGAGGCCTTTGATATATCTCCATGTCTGGTCGATCGGAGTCACTGTCGCCAGTGGAACTACCGGATTTCGCTTGCGCGAACTGGTTGCTGCCACTGTTTTTTCGCCGCGAAGTCGGCCCCATAGCCCTGAAAAAACTTTTTCAAACAAAAACCAGCCAGCAAAATATATCAGCGTCAGGGTGATAATTTTGAGTTCAAGGTTCATCATCATTCGTGCCTCCGGATTCTATTTTCTTAGAAAACCATCGGCAGATTGCTAAAACAATTTTAACTCTTTTTTATGACCAGCCTTCTATAGAAATTGGCCACAAAGTTGTTGCCGGGGCGATGTCGCCCTTAAGTGCTTTTAACAGAGCTTTTATTGCCGGCGTTCTGAAGCCAAAGGTGGCCGCGCACGTTTTAATAGATTTGCAGGCGGCCAGGTCGTATGGGTTGCGCAGAGCGATCACCGCAATGTTTTTGATGATTTTTGCGAAATGTTCTATTGCTGACTGCTGCTCTTTTAAAATATGGGAGTTGTAGGTGAAAAAAAACATCTGCGCATTTTTGTTTTCTTCTAAACTATGTTCTGCAGATATTTGCGCGATAATTTGTTCGGCAGATGCCTTAGGATCGTAAACAACGACAGTTGCGGCGGCAAATTCATTTTTAATGATGGTGCCAAGACTTTCCTGGCGATGTTCTTCTTCAACTTGAACTAATGATGAAATCTGCGGAATCACAAATAATGTGTCTGCTCCTGTTGTTTTTAGCGGCACCATTCGCGGGTCGACTCTGAGAAATTTTATCGATTGCTCATGAATTTTTTCGATCAACGGGGAATGTATTTCTTTCAGAGTTTCCAGGTTTTGAGCAGGTCGATGTGTGACAAGCTTTTGCCTGGCGGCGGTAATTCGCTCCAGGCTTTCAGAAAGTCGCGCGCCTGTTTCGCGATTGTGTTTAAGATCGTTCAGTAGGGTTTCAGCCGCCAGACGTTGCTGGTTCAGGCTGTGGCATATCAATAAAAGATCGGCACCGGCATGAAAAGACATGCTGGCTGCCTGTGCGATTCCGAACGACTCTGTAATAGCACCCATTTCGAGATCATCGGTGACCAGTATGCCTTTAAAGTCAAGCTGATGTCGCAGAAGATCCGTTAATACACTCTTAGAAAGAGTTGCCGGCAGGTCGGCTGCGCTTTCATACGCCGGAAAAAATACATGCGATGTCATTATTGCATCGACGCCGTTTTGAATAGCCTTTTTGAACGGTATGAGCTCAAACGAATCCAGCCTTTCACAGGTATGTGGTATTACCGGCAGGGTCAGGTGCGAATCAACCCGCGCGTGGCCTTTTCCCGGAAAGTGTTTTGCGCAGGCCAGAACTCCCGCTTTTTGCATACCTTTTATCGCGGCGCATCCATAATCGGCTACTTTAAATGGCTGGTCAGAAAAGGACCTGGCGCCGATTCCGGGGTTATCCGGGTGATTGATGTCGAGAACCGGCGCAAGGTTCCAGTTAAGGCCAAGGCTCAGCATCTCTTTGCCGGTAGCTTGATATGATTGTTCGGTTAATTCAAGACTGTTTGTTGCAGCAAGGGCCATCGCTGAAGAAAACAGGCTGCCTTTGCTGAGTATGCGCAATACGAGACCGCCTTCCTGGTCGATGGCCGTAAAAATCTTTTGCCCTGAAGCTTCTGCTATTTTTTCGAGGTGGGCCGGCAGACGAGAAGGGTCAGACAAGTTGCGCGCAAAAACTATAACGCCACCGATGCCCCATTCCTCTACAAATCTGAGAAAGTCACCTGTCGGCTCTTCGCCTTGATACCCAACGATAAAAAGTTGCCCGATCTGTTTTTTTTGCATAGTTTTTTCCCTGTCGCAATATTCGGTTATCACGAAAAAAATGGCCCGGCCTGTTTAAACGGGTGGCAGAATAGAGTATAATCGAGTTGCGAAATTTTCAAGGAGAACATACATGTACTGTTTTAAATGCGGTAAAAAACTGCCGGCGTCGGTTATTAACTGCCCGGATTGTGATACCCCTCAGAAAAGACGCCAGAGATATCGCAGAAGAATGATTCTTGGTTTGTTTATTTTTTTGGCCGGTGCTGTTGCCGGCAGTTTGTTTGATACTCTGCTTTTTAAAGGCCAGGCCTGGAACCACACTTTTCTTGGTATTTTTACGGCTGCACCGACTGAAATGCCGGCCTCTCTTACTGTCAGCATAAGTAAAAGCGCGCCCATAGATGATCATATTGCAGAACAACAGGCTGCAAGCTCCCAGGGCAGTTTCGAAACAGCCCCTGATGTCGCTTCTGATTCTGACAATCTGCAGCAGGAATCTGTTGCTTCTTTTTCTGAAATTGCTTCGCCGCCCGCCACCACGTCTCAGGCTGTTGGGTCAGGTAGCCCGCTGACCGAGGTCATTGCTGATAACGCCTCTCAGACAGAAGATATCGCGCCTGCCAAACCTTCGTTTCCTTATGGCCGACTCGTTTACGCGGGCGTTACAGCATGGGAAAAAGGTGCCGGAAGCAATTATCATGGTTTTTTGTCACGTAATGGCTCTGAGCTTGTCTTTTCGTCAAATCGTCTCAAACTGAATGGCAAAAATATTTATCAGTGTTTTGGCAAGTCTGGGTTTAATGCTGAGCCGGTAAGAATATTCGAATGGCCCGGCAATGTCTGGACTCCCGAAACTACGCCCGATCTGGCGAAGATCGTTTTTTCGAGCGACAGCACCAAAGATGAGCATCTTTTTGTTTACGACCGTGCCAGCAAAAAGGGCGAGGCACTCACGGAAGGTAGTGGCAAAAACATGATGCCGGCAGTTTCCCCTGACGGAAAATTGATTGTTTTTGTCTCAAATAGACAGGGCAGCAATAATATCTGGATTATCGGCATTGACGGCAACAATCTGCTTCAGATAACTTCGGGCAAAACAGATGACCGTGAGCCGCGCTGGACAGCCGATGGCAAATCAATTGTTTTTACCAGAATTTACGAGCCGCTCAAAAAATCGCATATAATGAAGATTCAGCTGGAACCCCTCGGAGAGCCTCAGCCGCTTGTCGCCACCAATCACAGAAATTGGCTTGCGGATCTTTCGCCTGATGGCACAATGCTCGCTTATACTCGCTCTGAAAGCAATGATGGAAGCAAAAATGTGCTTGTGCTTCGCGAAATGAAGACTGGCGAAGAGCAGGTAATCAGACCGTTCGGTGGTATGGAATGTTTCAGGCCCGTATGGAATGCCGATTGCGGTGGATTTGTGTTTCACTCTGGTTCGCAGCAGGGTCGCAGCCTTTATCAGGCAAACTTTACCAGGGAGAACAACTGATTGTTGCAATCTGAGAGTGCTGTTTTTTCGCTGATTCTATTGCTGCCGCCCCTGTTTTTTTATCTGCTTTTTAAACAAAACTGGGTTGATCGGGAGCTGCGAATCTCTTTTTTTACCGGGCTTATCTGGGGAACCATTGCAATTTTGTTTACACGGTTGCTGTATGTGCCGGTAGAAATGTTTCTGGAAACTGATCTGCGCTCTTTTGTCGCCGGCCCCGGCCCATGGTGGATGACTCTTCTGGTGAGTATTGGCATTATTGGTTTCGTTGAAGAGTCGATGAAGGCAGCAGGCGGTTTGATGGCGAGTTATCAGGTTTCTTCTTCGCGTCGCCCGGCTGGTCTTTTTATGAGCTTTGCCGGCTGTGCGCTAAGTTTCTCGCTGCTTGAGAATGTTCAGTATTACATGATGTTCGGGGTTTCTGTTATTATCCCGCGCATCATCATAAGTTCTACGGCACATTTGTTTTTTGCCTGTCTGTGTGCTGCCATGACAACCGTAGCCCTATCGCGGAATAAATCAGATTCGGTTGTTTCTGTAAGAATTTTATCCGGTATCTTTATGGCGACACTGGCGCATGGCTTGTTTGATTTTTTTGTTTTTCATTTCGATGTTCAGGCTGTCAGTGGCGTTATCGCAACCTTTGTTGCTTTATTTTTGCTTGGCATTTATGAGGCATGGATAATTGTTCTTAAGGTTGATATTCCCGCTGAAACCGGTTTATCTGCATGTTCCGGGTGCGGTGCATTTTCTATTGACCGGGTGCGTTTCTGTGGATTTTGTGGCTCAAGAGTGATTTATACGCGCACTGATTTGTCTTGTAAAATTTCTTCTGAAAACTGAGAACACTCTCAATGCGCCTTAAGTTAAAGCGTCAGCCAAAAAGCAACTCTCGGCAACCTGTCGTTGCAATAGTGTTTTTGCTGATTATCGGTTGCTGTAT
>SABV01000567.1 GCA_009928855.1 Erysipelotrichia bacterium
GTCTAAAGCAGATCTGACAAAAAACACTCGTGAATTGAAGACTAAAAAATAAGCTGACTGTTGCAACAAAAAATTCTCTATCCCCGGCCTTTTTATGGGTCGAGGGTGGAGATTTTTTATTGTCTCACTATGCAGGCTCCACTCAAGTGGGCTTTCTTGCTGATTTAGCATTTCTTGTATGACATCATAGCCCAAAAATAGCTGCTCAGCGTGGTTCTGGAATCGACTATGACTCCTTCGAGAAAGTGTTTGCGATGCTTTTCAATTTCATCACGATTTTCATGTTTTACGTCTTTTATTGTGGCGTTTTATCTCAGAAAATAATTCTTTGTTGATTGAATTCAGCTCTTCTGCAGAAATGACTATTCTGCAAAAAGACTGGTCGTTAACACATTTTGGGTAATTGAGTACCCTGAACCTGGTAAAAAGTTATTGTTTTTTAGGTGATTTTACAGGTAAACTTACGCTTCTGATGTGGAGCAGACTGCGGTTTTGTCAGATATCCCCGAGGAGCTTTAAGCATGATAGTTATGAAATTTGGCGGCAGTTCACTGGCAAGTGCCGAAAGAATCAGGCATGTGGCTGATATCATTAATCTGTTCGTCTCAGATCGGCCCGTGATTGTCGCTTCGGCAATGGGAAAAACCACAGATAATCTGTTAGCCGCAGCAGAGATGGCGCTTTCTGGTAATGTTTGTATTGAAGAGATCAGCAGACTGCATTTTGCAGTTGCAGAAGAATTATGGGTTGACCGGGCCAGCCTGGTAAGTCTGCTGGCTGAACTGCAAAAACTGCTTGAGGGCATCGCCCTGATAAGAGAAATTTCTGGCAGAACCAGGGACTATCTTGTTTCGTTCGGCGAAAGACTCTCGGTAAGAATTCTGGCAGCCTATTTATGCAATGCCGGTATTAAAGCTGAATTCTTCGATGCCTGGGATATTGGCTTCACCAGTAATTCAGAATTTACCGATGCCGATGTGATTGAAGAAACCTACGCGAAAATTGCTGCCAGTCTTGGTAATCTTAAGTCTGATTATGCTTTTACGCCAGTCGTCACAGGTTTTATTGCTAAGGATTTGAACGCAAATATTACCACTCTTGGCAGAGGTGGCAGCGATTTAACTGCTTCAATTCTTGGAGCAGCACTTTCGGCCGACGAAATTCAGGTCTGGAAAGATGTGGACGGCATACTTACTACTGATCCGCGTGTCGTTGCGTGTGCCCGGCCAGTAACAAAAATTTCTTTCGAAGAGGCCAGTGAACTGGCGTATTTTGGTGCAAAGGTGCTGCACCCACGTTCCATGCTTCCGGCCATGGCTCGAAATATTCCGGTAAGAGTAAAGAACTCTTATAACCCAGCTCATCCCGGAACCCTCATCGTGAAAAATTTTGACGACGAAGATGAATTGTTGCGGGTTCTGACTTTTAAAAAGAATGTCACTCTAGTCGATATTGTTTCGACAAGAATGCTCGGACAGTATGGTTTTTTGGCAAGGGTTTTTCAGCTTTTCGATGAACAGAAGATTTCGGTTGATATGCTCGCCACCAGCGAGGTTAGTATCTCGCTTACTCTTGACAGCAAAAATGGTGGCCTCGAAAAGCTAAAGACCGAACTAGAAAAAATTGCCAATGTTAACATCAAAGGCGGCAAAACCATTATTACCATGGTCGGTAATGTAAAACATTCATCAGAAATTCTCGAAAAAACCTTTGATGTTCTCAATCACAGTGGCATAAATG
>SABV01000140.1 GCA_009928855.1 Erysipelotrichia bacterium
TCTGTTTTTAGCTCTAATGCCTCTGGCATTGCCTCTTATGGCATCGTCAGACATTGACGAGCTTATAAAAAACATGCCTTCGCCAGATGTCAATTATCCAACCCACGAAGTTAAACTGATCAAGCTGACAGAACCGGCGGCTTTGCCCATAAAACAGGTAAAGCCTGATTTAAAAAAATTCAAAAAACACCTTGAGACCTTAGCAGAAATACCACCGGTTCAGACAATGAAAAAAATAATCAGAAGTTTTACTCAAAAATCAAAAAAAACCAACGGGAAGTCATTGATAAATCCTGAAAAGGTTATTCAACCCCCTCAGGCCGCAAGCACAACAGAAGCTTTACGGGTATCAACCATTCCAAAAGCAGTGCGACCGCCACCGATACCCAAAAATACCCATACAAAGGTAATAGCTTCAACAAGAACATTACTGCAAAACCCGGCTCTGGCAGAACAAAAAAATAACCTGACTAAAGATTTGCAACTCATAAAAGACATTTTTGCTCTCTACCTGTCAGAAACTGAAAAAAGAGATGAGACAGCAAGCAGCACTGCTGTCGTAATGAGCAAAACTTCTGAAAATGAGAATGCCCCGGAAGAAACTCCTCAACCCCTGCCTGCCGGCTATGATTCGGTTATGGTTAAAGCCAACTCTCTTTATAACAAAGGCAATTGGAAAGATCTGAAAAATCTTTTTGCAGAAAACACAGAAATGGCCGAGACCGCAGAAGGCCTTAGATACCTAATAGAAGCAGAGCTTCATCTCGAAAAACTTGATTATATGGCAATCAGAAGATACTCTGCCAAACTTGCCGAGAATGATCAGAATAATCCTATCGCGAACTATGGCCTGGCAACATATTTTTATTACAGCAAAAAACCAGATTTTAAAAAGGCGGCAAAAGCCCTTGAAATAGCTCTTAAAGCAGAAGTTGTGCCGGATGGCGCTACAAAACTTTATTGGAAACTGCTATTCAAAAACTATGGGTTTCCATTTATGGCTCTCGCAGCCATACTCATAGCAGGTGTTGCCCACCTAATAAAGAAGAAAAAGCTGGCGCAATCAATACTGGATCTTGAACCTGCCAGCGAAACAGCTGCTAACAGCTCGTTTTCAGCATTCAAGGCACGGCTTATGTCCATGCTGAAAAAATCCAGCGTTAAAAGCGACAATGCTCCTATGGCAACAAAAGAACAAATGGTCGAGTATGAAGAAGTTGACGAAGAAATAGAAGTAGAAATAGAGGTGGATGAAGATGAAGATAAAAATGAGAAAACAAAGCATTAGATCTGAAGCAGAAATTTATCTTTTTGCCGCCTTGTAAAGTGCGAAAATATCCGGAGCTTCAGTGCTAACTTCGGGCCAGAAATAAAGCAAAAGATTGAGATTGGCCGGCACTTTTTTAAAACCACCAAGCGGGCCGGCATGCGTTCCGCCACCAACAACAGCTTCAAAAGCCTGTCGACCTGAAAAAGCGTGTTTTTCGCGCAGGTAACGGCCAATTATTGCGCCAGTTCTGTCGCAACCCCACATGCAATGCACATATGCGCCGGCATCTATCAGCTCAAGAATTCTGACTGTCTGAGCGGCATCTGGTATCTGCTGAGAATTCATGCGAACTTTAAGAAGATCTATTTTTTCTTCGCGACACAATTGTTCGAGCTGGTCGGTCATAAGATCTTTTAAAGGCACATGCAGCAAAATAAGCGATCTGGCACCCATTTTTTTGAGCAAACGCAGATATTCTCTCACTTTTTCAGGTGAGTTCTGCTTTTTTTGAGGATTGAAAAGATAACCCCCGGCCATGAATGTTTTATCAATGACCCTGAAATTAAAGGGGTAAAGACCACTGCCCCCGGCATCGTCATATTTCTCGACCGTGCTTGTCTGAGCAAAAGACGCCACCCAGCAAAAAATGGCAAAAAACCAGAATAGAAAACGGCGCCCCGTAGAGCGCCGCCAGTTTGTAAGTGAAATAAGCACTTATACTTTGCGATAGACGTTGAGGCCAACTTTTTCTTCGCGGCCCGGAATCGCATAGTTGCCTTCAGTAGAAGCAATAATGACAGACTTGCCGGATGAAGACTTACCGAAATCCTTTGAAAGATCAACTTTTAAAGTCAGAATATTGCCTTCGATATTCATTTCAACATTTTTCATGCCAGACCTCCTATATTTTATGACAAACAAAGTTACGCCCGAGAGATTACCACGAAGCGCCGTTATTTGCCAGAATTTTAAAAGAGTACAAAAGAGCAGCATCCTAAGATTACTTCAGAATGCTGCTCCAGAGTAAATTTATTCCTGTGGAATCCTGAGAGTCATCCCAACTTTAAGAAGTTTGGGATTAGTAATGCCGTTATATTCAGCAATTTTTTTCCATTTGCCGCTGCTGCCATAAATCTTTTTACTGATCTTGCCAAGAGTATCGCCAGAAGTAACGACATACTGCTGAGCAGATGTATCGTCGGTATTTTCTTTATCAGCATCAAGAGCTGCATCATCATAGTCAGAATCATCTGCGACAGGTGCTGGTTCTTCAACCGGCTCTACAACGGGTTCTTCAACCGGTTCTACAACTGGTTCAGGTTCAAGATATGGTTCGGGTTCAGCAACCGGTTCGGGTTCAGCAACTGGTTCAGTTACAGGAAGTGCTTCGAGAAGTTTGAAGCTTCTTACCTGAACGGCGCCGGTAGGATATTTCTGATCTGGTTTAAAAACATTACCAAAAACTCTGATTTTTACGCTTCTGTTTTCGCCAACACTTGCGGCCTTATCACCAATAAGAAGAAGAGTCTGGCCATCAAGAGCTTTAAAAACAACCTTCCCTTCTGCAACAGAATCAACAACACCGGTTACAGTTGTTGAGCGACTCTTCTGACTAAACCAGCTACCTGGTTTCCACCAGTCACCCTTGGCAAAAGCGCCTGTCGGCAGAGCAAGAATTGTCATGATAATGACGAGGATCAATTTATTTCTCATTTTTATAGAAGCCCCCTGTAGAAATTAGTTCACTAAGTGGAATGTATATAACTTTCGGTGCACAATTTCAAGGGGTAATTTGAAGTTTGTTAAGAAGCTGGCGAAAGATTTAGCCCTTATTTTTTGCATATTCTTCTTCTTTCGTTGCCGGAAAGCTTATTTAAGCCCTCTGTTAAAGTAAAAAGATTTTACAGAATGATTCATCAACTCATCATAGGCAATATCACGCTCTGTTCCGATAAAAAATCTTACAAGAAACAGCATTTCACCTTCAAAAATCAGATAATCGACAACAGACAGAGGACCTCCTGAGGCATTAAGCAGCCAGCGAATTCTGTATGTGCCGGTTCTCAAATTCGCCATCAATTCAGGCCCACGCCTGGATTTTAGAATAATTTCACGACTTTTTTCGATTTCGGAGGTTCTCTGAGTCACGTAATCTTCAATTACTTTTTCAACAGAGTCTTCGTTAAGGCCAATGAGAATGCTGACTCTTTCTCTGAATGGCCCTGTAACCTCAAGGCTTTGCAGCGAATTTTCTCCCGCGTCTATTTTCCATGAGGCAGGTAAGTCGATGGAAAAGGTATCAGAAGCATTTCGAATTTGCGCGTAAGCAGCAATCTTTTGCGGGTAATGGCCGGCACTGGCTCCGGAAAACATTTGCCAGATGCTTGTGGCGGCAAGAAAAATACAACCCCATACAGCTACAAAACCAGCAATTCTCTTAAACAAAGCAGAACTGAGTATTGGAATTAAAGCAAGAGCGAGCAACGCGCCTCCGGCAAGGCCACCCACATGAGCGCTGTTATCTACACCCTTTTCTACAGCGCCGATAATCAGGTTAATAACCAGAATAAAAATAAGCGTAGAAAAATTATTGCGTTGCGACAGCTTTTCAGCGCCTTTTATCGAAAAGAATTCAAATATTATCGCGGCAGACAGCAGCCCAAGAACAGCTGCCGAAGCACCTGCCGAAAGGGGTTGCCCAGTATGAACGGCAGCAAGGCCTCCGGCTACACCCGAAAAAAAGTAGAGCCCAAGAAAAATTGGCCAGCCAACGAGAGTTTCGATGGGCGGACCAAAAAATTTGAGAGCTACTACGTTCATTAAAAGGTGTATCAAGCCAATGTGAATGAACTGGTATGTAAACAGTCTGAAATACTCGCCCTCAAGAACCAGAAACGAGCTGTTGGCACCAATTTCAACCAGGCTCACGATATCTTCCACATTGAATGACATCATGAGATATATTGAAACAGCCATTGTTAGCCATGTCAGAACATTGGTAGCGGTATTTTTGGGCACAGCCTCAGCAGCAGACTGATTTTCGTCGCCAATTGTATTCTGGATCTGGTCTGAAAACTTTTCATGCAGAGCCTGCAAATGCGGCAACACCTTGCGGTCAAAAAAATCACGATTCTCTACCAGGCCAAAAAAGCGTTTGCGCATGAATGGCAACCACGATTCATTATCCTGCTCTTCGCCTGCTTTCTTTATAACAAAGGCCATTGCTTTTTCGCCTTCATCATAACGACCGGCATTGAAAAGGGCAACACCAAGCCAGAAATCACGTAAAGATGTCGGCAGGCGCTCCAAACCTTCTTCGCCTGACTCCATGAGCTTAAGCAGATCATTGTGCCACCCGAGAAATGCCATAAAAATCATGCGGCTGATTACAAGATTAGCTCTTTTCTCTATTGAAGCGTCTTCGGGATCATTGATTTTGCGCTCAAGAGCCAGCTGGGCTTCGATTGCTTCATCATATCTTGTCGTTTCAAGATAGGCACGCACAAGATAAAGAAGTTCTTCAAAAGAATGCTGGTCGAATCCTTTGCCTGCAACGCGCAAATCGTTTATTAAAGCCTCAAAATTACGGTTATTAAAATGTATCAGACCAAGAAAAATGCGTGTCATCTCATCATAAGGCTCGCCCCGGTCCAGTAATGCCCTGACTTCGGCCTCAAGCCGAGCCGGATCTTCACCATATTCTTCAGCCAGACGGGCGATATTATGCATGTGAACATTCAGCTCGCTCCATGCAAGATTTGCCTTCCAGCGGGCATAGGGTTCGATTTCAGCAAACCGGTTTTCAGACATCAATGCATCAATCTGGCGCTGTAAAAAAATTGGAAATAAAACCAGAATGAGAATTCCAATAAGCGAAACACTCAAAGCCAGACCACCACTGAAGTCTCGTGCAATAAGCACGATCATCAGACAAAACAGAAAAAACAACTGAGAGATATATCCGGAATAGTGCTTGAATCCCTTGCGAGAGAGGGAAAAAATCATATAACCGACATTAGCAATTAAAATATAAATAAGCAGTCGATACGCCAGTTCCATTGCCTAACCTTGTAAAAAATTATTTCGTATCAGAAGCACCGACCACAACCAGCTCTATTCCGGTGTGATCTTCTTTCATCTGAAGGCGCCCCGAAACGATCGAACCATCTTCAAGACAAAAACCCTTGATCACCCTGGTTGCTTTGCCACTTATCAGCAGGTCTATAGCATTCTGCGTTAGCTTTTTACCATAGAATTCCTTCCAGACAACGTAATGGCACCCCTCCTTGAAGCGGTTGCAACCGAATCCTCTTGCCCCTTCTATGATACCGCCCTTGCCACAGGCAGGGCATTCAGCCAGAACTTTACGCAATGGTATCTCAGCCTTTGTGGGTGACGACTGCTGAACTGCTTTTTTTGCCAAAGGCCTGTTTTCAGAATAACTTCCGTGAGATGCGGCTGCCTGCAGAACATTAGTGTGTTTTATCTGATTGACAATCGCGCAGACAAAATCGGTAATACCACGCATAAAATCAGTATCGTTGTCTTTGTCTCGAGAAATGTCGGCCAGGCGTTTTTCCCAGTTTCCGGTGAGTTCAGGGCTTTTGATTTCGGGGGCGGCCAGTTCTATAATACGAATACCCTTAGGAGTGGGCAAAAGCTTTTTTTTATCCCTCAGCATATATTCGACTCTGATGAGTTTTTCGATTATTTCAGCGCGGGTTGCAGGCGTACCAAGGCCGCCATCTTTCATTGCATCACGCAATTCTTCGCTTTCAACAAGTTTGCCTGCGGTTTCCATAGCCTGTAATAGCGTAGCTTCAGTGTAAGCTGCGGGTGGCTTGGTTTTTCTGGTGAGAAGCGCTGCATCAGTTATGTTTCGCTCGTCGCCCTTTTTCAGGTCTGGAAGCGATTGATCGTTGTC
The DNA here is from genome assembly GCA_009928855.1 of Erysipelotrichia bacterium. Classification (GTDB taxonomy): domain Bacteria; phylum Muiribacteriota; class Ozemobacteria; order Ozemobacterales; family Ozemobacteraceae; genus Rifleibacterium. The sequence goes on from SABV01000140.1 coordinate 6,195, forward strand.
TTCATCTTCGCCGCCGGGTTCGGTATTTTTTTCGGCCTGCTGATGGCGTCTGGGGTAAAGAGCTCGCCAGCCTTCGTCGGTAACCACTTTTCCGGTGGCCTTAAAATTTTCTTTTGCGGATTTAACGATAATTGTCGTCGAAAGATACTGGTGATCAGGAAAAAATACCGCAAGAAAGCGCCTGACGACGAGATCATAAATTTGTTTTTCGCTTGCAGCCCAACCAGAAGTATCGACAACCCTTTTTTCGGTAGGAATTATTGCATGGTGATCCGAAACTTTGGCATCATTAAAAACACGTTTATCCTTGGTTGGGCGATTCTGGCGAAGCCAGGCAAGGTATTCTTCATATTCTGGCGGCAACGATGCCAGTCGTTTTTCAATAGTGGGAAAAATATCGCCAGACAAAAATTTACTGTCAGTTCTAGGGTATGTAACTACTTTTTTCTTTTCGTAAAGAGTCTGCAATACCGAAAGAGTATCAGCCGCAGTCATTGAAAATCTCGAATTGGCATCTCGTTGAAGGGTTGTCAAGTCATATAGAGAAGGCGGGGCCTGTTTTTTGCTGGTTTTTTTGGCGCTATGCACAACAGCCATGGCGCCTTTTATTCTTTCGAGGAGTTCTTTTGCCTTTTCTTCAGAGTCAATACGGCTCGGATATTCATCTGCTGCCGGGTCAAACCACATGGCATTAAAATCTTCAAAAACAGCGCTGACTTCCCAGTAATCGCGAGGAACAAAATTTTGAATTTCGAGATAGCGATTGACGACCATAGCCAAAGTTGGCGTTTGAACTCTGCCAACTGTAAACATACTTTTAAATTTGCGAGTATAGGCTCTGGTAAAATTCATCCCCACCAGCCAGTCTGCACGACTTCTACACATGGCGGCTTTTGCGAGCGGGTCGTATTTTTCCCCTGGTCTGAGGTCTTCAAAGCCTTTTTGAATAGCCTCATCCGTCATGCTTGATATCCAGAGACGCTTAAACGGCTTTGAACAGGCAGCATGCTGATAAACGAGACGAAAAATCAGTTCACCCTCGCGGCCTGCGTCAGCTGCGTTAATTATCAAACCAACATCCGGCCGGTTAAAAAGTTTTGCCACACCGTTAAATTGTTGCTGCGACGATGAAAGAACAGTCAGCTTCCACTCCTTGGGCAACATCGGCAAGGCATCGAGGCTCCACTTTTGCCAGGCTGGGTCTTGAATCTCGGGATGGCCGATTGAAACAAGGTGACCAAATCCCCAGGTGACTATATAGTCTTTGCCTTCAAGAAATCCTTCGCCGCGCCCGTTGGCCCCGAGAATACGGGCAATATCTTTTCCAACCGATGGTTTTTCGGCAAACACGAGAGTTTTCATTGGTATATGCTACATTATGAACATATTTCATGTCCAGTTTAAAGAGTTTTGCCAATTCATTAAATATTTATTCTGTTTTACCGATTCGTATTATGCTAACATGTAGGGTATTGACTCTATTCTGCCAGATGTCTCTTGTCTGGCGTTTAATAAATCGGACTCTGTCGAAGGAGGGTTTTCATGGCGACCTTCACGTATAAGGCCAGAAACTGGGATGGCAAAATCGTTTCTGCCGAGATGGAAGGTGAAAACAAAGAAGCCTGTATCTCTAAACTAAGAGAAAAGGGCTATTTTGTCACCAGCATAGCAGAAAAAAAAGGCTCAGGCGGTATGCAGATTACTTTTCTGCAACGCGGCGTATCATCACAGGAAGTTGCTATTTTTGCCCGTCAGTTTGCAACCATGATTGGATCAGGTGTTCCGCTCGTCAGATGTTTGACCATTCTTCAGGCACAGGCCGAGAATGCCACTTTTAAAAGAGTAATTACCCAGATCAGATCAGACGTAGAAGGCGGCTCAACCTTTTCCAAATCTCTTGAAAAACACCCAAGAGTTTTCAGCGACCTGTTCTGTTCACTGGTCAAGGCAGGTGAAGTCGGTGGTATTCTCGATTCTATTCTTGAGAGACTTGCCGACTATCTCGAAAGCTCTGAATCGCTTAAGTCAAAAGTCAAAGGCGCTCTTACCTACCCGATCGTCGTATTTGCAATCGCCGGGCTCGTTGTTATGGCCCTGGTAATGTTCGTTTTGCCTCAGTTTAAAGAAATCTTTCTTGGCATGAACGTAGAATTGCCCTTGCCAACTCAGATTCTTCTGGCAACATCAGATTTCATGGTTTCCTGGTGGTTTATCATCATTCCTGCCATTGTCGCAGTGCCTGTCCTGATCTGGAACTTTTTCCAAACCAAAACAGGCTCCCGTATTTTTGACACCAACATTCTGCGCATGCCAGCCATAGGGATGATGATGAGAAAGGTTGCGGTTGCCAAATTCACCAGAACGCTTGGCACGCTAATCGCGTCAGGGGTTCCGATTCTTCAGGCTCTCGAAGTCACATCTCAAACAGCCGGTAACGTCGTCATTGCTGATGCCGTCGATAAAACCCGCATCTCGATAAGAGAAGGTGAATCAATCGCTGATCCGCTTAAAAACTCCGGCGTTTTTCCGCCAATGGTTGTGCAAATGATTGCGGTTGGTGAAGAAACGGGCGAACTCGACAAAATGTTGTCGAAAATCGCAGACTTTTACGATACAGAAGTCGATAACGCCGTAAAAGGCCTGACATCGGTTATCGAACCGATCGTCATCGTGTTTATGGGCGTAGTCATCGGTGGTATCGTTCTCGCCGTATTCATGCCCATGCTCAAACTGGTTAACGCCAGCTGATGGCTTCAAACAAGACCTCTTAACAAACAGAGTCGCCCGACAACGGGCGGCTCTGTTGCTTTGTGTGGCTGTTGGCAAATCATCAACAGCTTTCTGAATACAGAAAAACCGCACCCTCAAACGAAGGTGCGGTTCGAAAGTCTAATCAGATCTGGCTTTATCTCTCAGATTTTATCGAGAGCCTGCCACAGATCATTTTTAATATCTTC
>SABV01000568.1 GCA_009928855.1 Erysipelotrichia bacterium
GATGGGTAACGATCTGGGCTCTAATACCGGTGGTACGGTTATTGTCGATGGGCCTGTCGAAGTTGGAACATTTCGAATCAGGGATTCGGCCGAAAAAGCTCCGCTGATGATAATGGCCGAAAAGGGTGCGATAACTGTTAAAAATACCGGTCAACACCCGGTTCTTGCCTATCTGGTGGCCCTTGATAAGACAGATGGTCAGATAAAAACCAGCAGTTCCAAGACTCCGCTTAATCTGCTGGGCGGAATTGCGGCGCATACTCTTGATCCTGCAGCTATTGAGGGCGGTGGCACGATTATTTATAATCAAAACCTTGATCCTACGGCAGACGCTTTTGGGGCTAATATTGGTGTTGTGATTGGCCCCCCCGGAGGTGAAAAATGAACCGGCGCGGTATCAGTCTGCTCGAAATTCTCATTGCCAGCGGCATAATGATTGCCGCCATGGTTCCGCTCTGGGGCCTTCTGGGGTCTTCACACAAGCAGGTAACATTGTCGGCTGACGAAATAAAAGCCAGCCAGCTTGCCGTTGAGATTCTTGAGCAAATTGAAAATGCCGCCTGGTACCCGGATGACAGAGAAATAACTTTTCAACCCGTTGCCAGAAGCAAGTTTACGTTAGATACTTCGGCCAAGGTAGAGATAATGATTGGTGATTTCCCTGAATATATGGCTTTAAAAGGCAATATTAAAGTTGAAAAGTACCTCGCCAGCGGTCAGGAGAGCGGCAAAATCGTCAGGCTTATCCTTGCCTACAAGTCAAAGGAAAAAGTGGGAAATGAAGAAAAAACCTATGAACTGGCCACTTTTATTCCGAGGAAATGATTGTGAAAAGAGCTTTTACATTTATTGAACTGCTTATCAGTATTGGCATTGTTTTTCTGGTTGCAGGTGGGGTTATCATGGCTATGTCGCGAGGAGCTTCAAATGTTCATCGTGGCAGTTTTAACGCTCTTGCCGCTAATCAGGCAGCCTGGATCATTACGCTGATGCGCAACGATATTTCGCGCTCGACTGAGTCGCAGATTGTTTTTAAGACTGATTCTGGCAAGCTTTGGAAAGGTTCTTCTGATTTCAAGGTGGTGATGTCTGATAAAAAGCAGGCCAGCTATGCTGTTGAAAAGCGTGGTTCTGGCAAAGCTTTCGTTAGAAGCGAGTCTGGTGGTCGTAAACAATATCTCGCCGCCGAATACCTTGACGACATTTCTGTAGAAAAGGTAAATGGCAGTTTTGTGATCGAAATGATTTTAAAAGACTCGGGTAAGCAGGCAAAAGACTTTGCCTGGAACGCCACTGTTTATATTCCGGCGCCTGAAAAGGCTGATCGTTTCTGGAAGCCTTTGAGCAGTATCAAATAATGAGGAAGCACGAGATGACGCGACAAAAGAATATTAAATTACTTGCTCTGCTGCCGGTTATTCTTTTGTTTTTGTGTTTTATCGGCGGTTGCAAGGCCAGTTACAGGTATTTTTCTTTTAAGAGCCAGGCTGAGGAAGCTTTGCAGAAGAAGAATTTAAAAAAATCTGCTGAACTTTATTCGATAATCTATCAGCATGAAAATTCAGAAAAAACAGTGGACACGGAAAGGACTACCTGGGCATTTTACCGCCTTGGCGTGATAGCTGAGGTGTCTGGCGATATCAGGATGGCCAAGGGCTATTATTGGGGCGACAAAATTGACGAAGGTTTTTACCAGGAACACGCTCGCGTAGACTGGCTGGCACAAGCAG
>SABV01000569.1 GCA_009928855.1 Erysipelotrichia bacterium
TATTGTAACGATTTGGGTGGCTCGATGCCAAGAGCGTCGTAAAGTTCGGCCTGTTTTCTGGTTACTTCGCCGATTCTTGCTGCTTTGCCGGTTTGCTCAAAGCATTCTATTATATCCAGTTCGTCGAAAAGTTCCTGCATCGTAAAGCTTCTGAAAAGGTTTTTGTCCTGCATTTTTTTCTTGATATGCGATAGGAAGATCAGCGCAACGAATTCCACGAACAGTTTTCCGTCTAGGCTCAGGTCTGAAGATACTGCCAGTCTGTTAAAACTAAGGCGTTCCTTCAGATTTCCGAATGCTTTTTCAACCAGATCTTTGTTGCGGTAGATTTCGAGAGCTTCTATGGGGTCTTTTACTTCATTGCTGATCAATGCAAAGTAGCCATAGTTTTTTTTCGCTTCGTTGATTGCATCCTGTTTTGCGGAAACTTTCATACCTCTTACCGGCGTGCTTTTGATTTCGAAATATTTTTCATACTGCTTCGCATGGTCAGGATCAGGTTTGCAGCTTTCAAGCTCAGCCTGTAGTGTGCACAGCAGATTGCTTAAATTTTTCTCTGCTTCCACAGCTCTTTCAGAACTGAAATACATGTGGAGATACATTCTCCTCTGACTTTTGATTGTATCACCCTTGTATAGACGGGTTTGAGAATAATCCCAGTTGATTGAGGCCGTCGTTGCAAAAAGGTCATATTTCTGGCTGTAATTTGTCCAGTCGCGCATTGATTCACGAATCTTATCAAGCTCGGCCTGAACGAAGCGCAAAGAGATTTTTGTCGCGAGCAGGAATTTCAGGTGGTTTTTGTAGAGGTCATTAATGTTGGCTTCACTGTAAAACCCTCTGTCCATGACCAGCTTAACTTTGTCGTATCCGAGAAAATCCATATCAGCAAGCAGGTTGCGGATAGTTTTGACATCAGAGATATTGCCTGGAAGCTTGCGATAGTAGAAGGGTAGATTGGATTCTTCTCCGAACAGCATTGCCAGGTTTATTTGCGGAAGCCTTTCGTGATCTTTGTTCATGCCATAGCGCACCTGCTTAAGGCATTTTGAATAGCTCGAAATCGAAGTGGTGTCATAGACCCAGTATTCATTCTCTGCGCGGCGGCGGCCCTGGAGTTTAAAGAATTGCTCCCGATCGCTCTCGGTGATCGACGCAAAAAGTTCACTGCTTCTTTGCGATGGAATTGGTTTTCCGAAAGGATGTTTGTGAGTTGCGGCCCACTTAGGAAATCTGCTGAGCGGGTTTTTATCTTCGAGGATCAGGTAGTAGGCGGTCGACAGGATTTGTTTCCAAGCATCAGGGAAGCATTTTTTGAGATCGGCAGTTATTCCGAGATTTTCACCGATGGCGTCGAACAGATAGGTTGCCCCGTAAAACGAGCGAGCAGTGTCTGTTATTGGAACAGGGCCTCTTTTCGCAGGCTTAGGCGAAGACTTTGCGCGATTGGGAATTATTTCTCCCGTTTCTGGATCAACTTTGCCGATACATTTGCGCGTGGCCCTAGACTGCTGTTTTTCTTTGTCCCAGAAAGCGCTTGATTCGTAAGCATAAACAACTCCGGTCGCCTTGTTTTTCTGAAATACTATTGTCGCCATTTTCATACCACCTTTCATCGTTACAATCATAACTTGTAACGATGAAAAAGTCAAGCGGAAAATACATTAAATTATCGATCAGAAAAGAATTTTAACCGGCTAAATGGTTATAAATTTCCGGGAATTCAGGT
>SABV01000141.1 GCA_009928855.1 Erysipelotrichia bacterium
TCGCTTGCAGAAAGCAACGCTGCAGCTTCTCGCACCGACATGTTTGCATTGACACGTCTGAACTGGCGTTCCATTACCGCGGTAACTTTTTCTTCTATATCTACATCAGCAATTGTGGCAAGATGTGTCGGCGTCATAATGCCAACAAGCCGTTTTTCAGAGTCTGTTACCAGAACACACTCAGGCTGCCTTAGAATTACGATTTCTCGCAGACCAAATATAGTCTGATTTTGATCAACAATGATCGGGTTTCTATCCATTATTTCCTTAACCCGAATTCCCATAAAGTTACTCCTCCACTGAAAGGATCGTCATTTTTTATCACCTATGCGGCAGAAAATCATTCGCCCGGCACCCGTCTGTAAAATATTACTGACGGTCGTCATTACAGTCTCACCAACATGGTCTCCGCCATCTTCTACAACCACCATGGTGCCATCAGAAAGGAAACCAACACCCTGACAGGGTTCTTTGCCCTTTTTCATTACTTTAACTTCGATATCTTCGCCGCTGATGAAAATCGGCTTGAGGGCATTAGCCAGATCATTGAGGTTCAGAACGTGTATCTGATCGAGCTCAGCAACCTTTTTAAGATTGTAGTCCTGGGTAATCATGCTTGCGTTCAGTTCAGCGGCAAGCTTTACCAGTTTGGCATCAACCTCGTTAATATCAGGAAAATCCTGGTCAACAATAACAATATGATCAGGAAAGTCAGCCTTAATCTGGTTGAGACAGTGAAGACCTTTGCGCCCCTTATTACGCCTGATGTCGTCGTTTGAATCAGCAAGAAACTGCAGTTCATTAACGACAAAACGCGGAATCAGAATATTGCCTTCAAGAAAACCCAGTCTGAAAAGATCTGAAAAACGACCATCTATGATTGCGCTGGTATCGATTACCTTGGCCGTTAAAGAACTGCCGTCAGCAGAGACTTTTGACTGATAGCGACGAAAACGAAGTGCAATTTTTACCCCCATGTATGCAAAAAGCAGATTAAAGGTCAGGGGTATTATCAGGTTAAAAAGAGGTACAAGACTGGCGATATATTTGTTATCGAATTTTATTTCACCCAGGCCTTTATACATAATAAAATAAACCGGAATAAACAGGAGGTTAGCGCTTATCAGCCCCAGCAAAAGGCCGATCGCACCCCAGGCCAGCTCATAACTGTTTGTATGCTCGATTTGTGACTCAAGCCAGAGATGGAGCTCGCGCCCGGTAATGGAGCACAACAGATAGCCAATAAACCCCAGCAGGGCGGCAAGAGTGAGCGCAGGATCTTCTACATCAAGAAAGTTTGGGTAATCGGTCGCCACAGCATAACCAACCGTTACTCCAACGATGGTTCCAGTTATTACCAGCAATGATCTGAGAAATTGAAAAATCATAAGTTATCTCCACGAGCAAGGCAGGATAACACGAAGAGTTGCTTAAATCAATTCTCAGAGAGCGTTTTTTTGACCGGCAACCGCCTGATTGTAAAATAAATAATCGTAATCAAATAGGTAAAAGCTGCAATTACAATTGTCACAGCGCCAGAAGGCAGATTTGGCGTGTAACTTGCAACCAGCCCGGTCATTGTAAAAATGATTCCCAGAGCTGTCGATGCAAGCATTATTTTCCAGACGCGATCGAAAAAACGTGCAGCAATCGCGACCGGCAAACTCAACAAGGCAATGACCATTATGATTCCGACAACCGAAACCGTCAGTACCACCGTCATTGCCGTCAGACAAAGAAGAAGCAGGTAATAAAACTCTACTGCCACACCTCGGGTTCGGGCAAATTCTTCGTCAAAACACACCGCAACCGTCTGGTTGTAAAAAATCAGCGTCAACGCAATCACCACAATATCAAGCGTTGCGATCAGATAAAGGTCTTCACGCGAAACCATCAGAATATTGCCAAACAGGTAGCTCATCAAATCTTCGTTATAACCGGGAGTCTTAAAAATAAACAACACACCGACCGCCATGCCGGCTGCCCACAAAGCGCTGATTACCGTATCTTCACGTTCTTTAGCTCTCAGGCTTATCAAGCCAATAACAATAGCCGATGCAAGTGCGGTCAAAATGGCACCGTATATGGGGCGCAACCACGGCAGGTCGTAAACAACAGCAAAATAACGGGCAGCGCCAAGTCCGCCTAGAATGCAATGAGCAATGGCAGCAGCAATATAGGTTATACGCCGCAACACGACGTATGTGCCGATAACACCGCTGGCAATACTACACAGAATTCCGGCAAGCACAGCATTCTGCAAAAATGGCAATTCAATCAGGTCTTTTATGAATGCAGACATGTGTGCCCCTTCTCGCTGCAACGATGATCGTGCCTGATAACATTGACATCGAGACCATATATGCTCTGCAAATTTTCGCCGGTCAACTCTGCCACAGGATGTATCTGCAATGTTTTACGCACACATATAACGCTCTTAACACGTGCTGAAACAAAACCGATATCATGCGAAACCATGATGATGGTAAATTTTTTATTCATTTCTTCAAACATGCCGTAAAACTGCTCAGTCCCGTGAATATCAACGTTTGCGGTAGGCTCGTCAAGCAAAAGAAGCTTAGGCTCTGACATCAGAGCACGCGCAATCAGGGCGCGCTGCTTCTGACCACCCGACAGATCGGCAAATGTTTTTGTGGCAAGGCCATGCAGGCCAACAGAAAGAAGAGCATTGTGAGCTTTTTCTATCTGATCAGCAGAATATCTGCCCCAGAAAAAGTTGTAAGACAAGCATCCCATCAAAACCACATCAAGCACACTAACGGGAAAACCGGCATCAAACTTAGAGAATTGCGGAACATAACCAATGTGAGCCCTGCTTTTACCAGCCGGTCTACCCATAACTTCCATAGAACCATCGGTTGGTTTGAGCAACCCAAGTATAAGCTTAAGTAAGGTGGTTTTGCCGCCGCCATTAGGGCCAACAATACAGGTAAATTCACCGGCTTCGAGCTCAAAACTGATTTTTTCAAGTACATTTACACCGTCTTCATAAGCAAAACTAAGATCTTTGCATCTGATTACAGTTTCGTTTAAGCTCATTTTTTCTTCAAACCCTCTGAAACGGTGACAGCGAGACTTTTGAGACTGGCAAAATAATCTTCAGCAAGGGGATCAATCTGCACCACAGCGCCATCAATCGCATCGGCTATGCTTTTAGCAGCCGCTACCGGAAACTGTTTCTGCACAAAAATAATATGAATGTTTTCGGCCCGGCATTTGCGAATAATTTCGGCAAGCTGGCGGGGAGCCGGTTCTTTGCCTTCAATTTCAATAGATTCCTGCTCAAGACCAAAACGTTCGGCAAAATAACCGAAAGCCGGGTGAAAAACCAGCATAGTCTCACCCTTTACCGGCTCCATGATTTTATCAAGCTCAATGATCAGTTCACCCAGTTTTGTAGAAAAAGAGGCGAGACGTTCATCTATAATTGTTGATTTGTCGGGCAGGGCTTCTTTAAGAGCCAGCGCAATATTCTGCGACAGCACTAAAACATTTTCAGGGTCGAGCCACACATGAGGATCTGGCTCACCTGACGCGTGAGAGCAGCTTTCGCTGGCAGCATGGTCGTGATGAGGCTCTTCTATATGCGAACGCATTATACGGCGCTCTACGCCCTTATCTGTGTCTACTATTTTCATGTCGGGGCATATTGACTGCAGCCTTTGTTTAAGAACTTTCTCAAACGGCACACCGATGCAAAAAAACATTGCAGCTCTTGAAAGCCGGCTCATCTGCATAGGCAAAGGTTCATAGGTGTGCGGCGACATTCCGGGGCCAACCAGAACTTCGACTTCTGCAAGATCACCTGCTATCTGCTCAACAAAAAACTTTTGCGGCAAAATGCTGGTAAAAACAGTTAAACGGTCTGTGGTTTCAGCCGAAAAAACGGGGCTCACCAAAGCAGTCAGCAGAAGCAGAAACATCTGGCAGACAAAACTTCTTAAAAAAGTATTATTCATCACTTTCTACGTCACACAAAAAATGTATTTCGTCGTTTTCTGAACATTTTCTGATTTCATGCTTTTCGGCAAATTTATCCCAGCATTTTTTCTGGGCTGGTGAAAGCACGCCACTACCGCTGCACAAAGGGCAAACGTGATCAAGCGCATTTAAGATAGCGCATCTGATAAATTCAGAGCGATTAGGCATATTCTGCAAAATCTCTAACAAATTAGGGTCTACTTTGAATGTTATAGTATCGGCTTTTCTCAAGTGCGGCCTCCATTATGTGTGACAAAATAATATCACTTTTTCATGTTTTTTGCCAGATATCAGGCAAAAACAGTTCGAAGAGCCTCGCGCAGAGAAGCGACCTTGATTATATCTTTTTCATCGGGCAATTCAGAGGCAGAAGAAACCACAAATCGTTTAAAACCAAAACGACGACCCTCGGCGATTCTTCTGGCTGCCTGAGAAACTGGCCTTATTTCACCGGCAAGAGTAACTTCACCTATCAGAAGCATATCAGAAGGCACCGGTCGATCATCGAGACTACCCGCAAGAGCCATTGCTAACCCCAAATCGCCGCCCGGTTCTGAGAGTTTCAAGCCACCAGCCACGTTTGCAAAAACATCACGATTATAAAATTTCATGCCGCCGTGTTTTTCGAGAACCGCAATAACCAGATTCAGACGATTCGAATCAATACCGGCAACAACACGACGCGGCATAGCCAGAAAAGACTGGGTCACCAGGGCCTGCAATTCAGTCAGAATGCATCTGGTACCCTGAAGCACCGGAACAACGACAACTCCGGGCGAATCGGTGCGTTTGCGACTGATAAAAAGATCAGAAGGATTTATAACAGGGCTCAAGCCCTTGTCTGTCATCTGAAAAACGGCAACTTCACCGGTAGCGCCATAGCGGTTTTTGAAAACGCGCAATATTCTGAAATTTGAGCTGACTTCGCCTTCAAAATACAAAACCGTATCAACAATGTGTTCAAGAATCTTTGGGCCGGCAATTGCACCGTCTTTAGTCACATGACCAACTATGAATACAGGCAAACCACGGTCTTTACCAAACTTGGTGAGAATTGCAGCACACTCTCTGATCTGAGTAACCGAACCGGGAGTCGCTTCCATCTGAGGCGTATAAACTGTTTGAATCGAATCAACGACCAGCAGGCGCGGCAGATATGATGCCAGACCATTAAGCGCCGAATCGAGATTCTGTTCGGCGACCAGAATAATATCGCCGCCATTACCAACTCTGAGACGCTCAGCCCGCAACTTTATCTGCGTCGCCGATTCTTCACCCGAAATATAGGCAAGCGGCTTAATGGTTACACCAAGACGCGAAATCAGCTGCAACATGAACGTTGACTTCCCGACACCCGGTTCGCCACCAATAAGCGTAATACCACCGGGCACCAGGCCACCACCAATAAGTTCGTCAAAAACATCTATGCCGGTTGGCCAGCGAGCGGCCCTCTCGACATCTACTTCTTCAAGCGTCTGAATAATCGACAGACTGCCCGAAAGCTGTGCAGGAACACGTCTGGCCGCCTGCTCCACCTCCTGGGCAAGAGTATTCCATTCTGAGCACCCAGAGCACTGCCCCTGCCATTTGGGAAATGACTGACCGCATGATTGGCATACGTAACGCGTGCGAAGTTTGGCCATGATTATTTGCTCCGACGCCGGGTTTTCTTTGTCATAGAGTTTGTCATAGAGGTGGTTCTATAAAGGTCTTCGGCCAGAAATCGACCGGTCAGAGAATTTTTGGCCGCGATAATCTCTTCGGGTGTGCCGGTAGCGATCACGCGACCGCCACGTTCACCGCCTTCGGGGCCAAGATCAATAATATAATCGGCAGTCTTGATCACATCAAGATTGTGTTCGATTACAAGCACTGTATTACCCTTTTCGACCAGTCGGTCAAGCACATCAAGCAGGCAGCGGACATCCTGAAAATGTAAACCTGTAGTTGGCTCGTCAAGCAAATAAAAAGTTGATCCGGTAGCCACTTTTGACAGCTCTGTCGCCAGCTTGATACGTTGAGCCTCACCACCAGAAAGCGTGGTGCTTGCCTGGCCAAGGGTGATATAACCAAGGCCGACGTCCTGAAGGGTTTTAAGCTTTCTTCTGATTACATTGAAAGGTTCGAAGAATTCAAGTGCATCGCTCACGCTCAGATCAAGCACCTGGGCAATATTAAGGCCTTTAAACCTGACTTTGAGGGTTTCGTCGTTAAAACGGCTGCCTTTGCACTGCTCGCAAGTTACAAATACATCTGGCAGAAAATGCATTTCGATCTGAATTTGCCCTGAGCCTTCACAAACTTCACAGCGGCCACCCTTGACGTTAAAACTGAACCGGCCCGGCCCGTAACCACGGGTTTTTGATTCGACAGTCTGCGAAAAAAGCTCGCGAATCGGCGTAAAAATACCCGTATAAGTGGCAGGATTAGACCGAGGAGTGCGCCCAATCGGGTTTTGATCAATATTTACAACCTTATCGATTGCTTCTATTCCTTCGAGTTTGCCGTGGGCACCCACATCCAGACGCGAACGATTAATTATGTTGTTAAGCAACGGAAACAATGTGTCGGTAACGAGGCTTGATTTTCCAGAACCGGAAACGCCCGTTATAACTACGAGTTTTCCGAGGGGAACGCTGACGTCGATATTTTTGAGGTTGTTATGAGAGGCATTCTTGAGAGTAAGCCACTTGCCATTTCCTTCTCGACGGCTTTCCGGCACGGCAATGAATTCAGCACCGCTTAAAAAGCGACCGGTCATACTATGCTCATCAGCCATGACTGCTTCAGGAGTGCCATCAACCACAAGTCGACCGCCCTCTATACCTGCACCAGGGCCGAGATCTATTATATTATCGGCTTCTTCCATGATTTCACGGTCATGCTCAACAACCAGCACAGTATTTCCGATATCGCGCAGCTGCTTCAGAGTGTCAATAAGCCGTCTGTTATCGCGAGGATGAAGACCAATACTCGGCTCATCAAGAACGTAAGTGATACCGACAAGCGCTGAACCAATTTGTGTCGCCAGTCTGATGCGCTGAGCTTCGCCGCCTGAGAGAGTGTGAGCCGCTCTAGACAGATCCAGGTAGTCGAGTCCAACATCTTTGAGAAATTTAAGACGATTGGTAATCTGCTCGAGGATTTTGCGGCAGATAAATTCTTCACGGGCCGAAAGTTTCAGAGAAGCAAAAAAATCTACCAGTTCGCCCACAGAATGCTGCGAAAGCTCATGAATATTTTCGCCTTCGACGCGTACCGAAAGGGCTATTTCATTTAATCGACGCCCCTGGCATTCGCTGCAGGCAAGCGTTCTCATAAACCGTTCGTAAAAATGTCGTGCGCCTTCTGATTTTGTTTCGCGGCAACGGCGAGAAATAGTCGGTATTACGCCCTCAAAAGGCTTAGATAGAGACCCCTTCATGGTGCGCCCCTGATAATGAACGTGCATCACCTTATTACCCGAACCGTAAAGAATCACATTCTGAACTTCTTGCGGCAGAGTCTTGTATGGGGCATTGAGCGAAAATTTGTAAAATTCGGCCAATCCTTCCATCCATTGGCGCGAAAAAGTCGCATCGGTAAAATTTTCTGAGGCAATTGCGCCTTCAGCGATAGAAAGATCGGGGTCGGGTATCACCAGTTCGGGGTCAACAACGAACTGCACTCCAAGCCCAGAACACGCCTGGCATGAGCCATAAGGGGCATTAAACGAAAAAAGTCTCGGCTTTATTTCGGGCAGCGAAACGTCGCATATCGAGCATCTGAGATTTTCGCTAAAAAGCTTTTCGATCGTCTTTTTACTGTCTTCTGTGTCTATTAACACCAGAAGTTGACCGTCGGCGAGTTTAAAACACAGTTCTACACCTTCGGTAAGACGGGCGGCATTTTGCTCTTTCTCGTCAGACGCCAGTTTAATACGGTCTACGGCGACTTCAATATCATGTTTTTTGTTGCGATCAAGTTCGGGGATTTCGTCATCAAGCGACCACATATCGCCGTCAACACGCACTCTCGACAAGCCTTCGCGGCGCAATTCCTCAAAAATCTTTGCATATTCGCCTTTTCGGCTTCTTATAACCGGCGCAAGCAGTGTTATTCTTGTTCTGTCGGGAAAAAGCAGAAGTGAGTCGACAATCTGCGAAGGTGTCGAACTTTCGACCGGCCGCGCACATTTCGGGCAGTGCGGTTTGCCGACTGCAGCAAACAAAAGCCTGAAATAATCGTATAGTTCGGTTACAGTACCGACCGTAGAGCGAGGGTTCCGCGAAGTAGATTTTTGCTGTATTGCTATAGTGGGAGAAAGCCCTTCGATGCTCTCAACATCAGGTTTTTCCATCTGCTGCAAGAACTGTCGGGCGTATGAAGACAGTGATTCCATGTAACGGCGCTGGCCTTCGGCGTGAATTGTATCAAAAGCAAGCGAAGACTTGCCAGAACCCGAGACACCCGTAATTACCGTTAAAGACCGCGTTGGAATCGAAACGGTGAGATCTTTAAGGTTATGAACCTTTGCTTTAACAACTTTAATCATCTGTTTATTGTATTCAGCGCCAATCGTACTGAATTACACTTGCCTGAGTGGGCGTGCTGATATCGCCGCCACCGAAAGTTACCTTATAAAAACCTGAAACCTTAATCGGCTTGCCGCCACCGCGTTTTTTGCCAACTTCGACCAGCCCGTTTTTAACCACAACTTCGCCCCTGTCTTTTTTTTCGTCATAAATGACCTTAAACAAACCAGAAGCGCCAACCACAGAGACATCGGCAGATTCAACAACAAGAATGCCGCGGCCATCAAGAGAAACGGCGGCAGTCAATTCACCACGCTTGAGAACAACCAGCTCTTTCTCTATTTTATTTTCAGTTTTAACAAGAACTGGTGTTGAAACCGTCATCTCAGATAGAGAGAAAAGTTTAACCTGGTTTTCAAGCTGCATCTGAACAGTAACAGAAGATTCTTCTGCTGTCTTAAAAGAGTATTCTTTATCGAAATCGAATTTTTCTTTGAGTTTATCCCAGGCGCCAATGTAACGGTGCTCTACTTTGCCGCTAAAATCAGTGACCTGAGAGAACAACATTTTTGCCCGAGCTTCCTGAAG
>SABV01000142.1 GCA_009928855.1 Erysipelotrichia bacterium
GCCCCAGACATACCGTGAATTTGTAGATGCGTATATTCAGAAATTTCCTGAAGATCGCAGCCAGATGATCAAACAGTTTCTCGAAAACACTAAATACGCCACCATCGACACTGCAGCCACGACCAAATACAAAGAGGTTCACGATGCGCAGCAGGCATGGCAAAACGCCACAGATCCTGCTCTAAAAACAGAGTTAAAAGCAGATTATGATGCAAAACTCAGCAACTACGAAGAATGGAGCGAAGCTCTTTATAAACGGGCCGTTGTAGAGGGCAAGATAGATGGTGCAGTTGATACATCCCGGGCCTATTCAGATGAAACTCAAAAAGAATACCGCTCTATCAAGCTGAGCGAAACTCTCATAAAGGGGCAAAAAGCCCTCGGCGTCGGCCTTAAAAACGCAGCAGATTCAATTAAACAGTCTTTCAGCGTCAAGAGTCTTGCCATGACCGCCGGGACTTCTATAGCAATAAATCTTGCAAGTCAGATAATGAACGGCGAGAAAGTAAGCGTCAAAGACGCTTTCAAATCAGTAGCCTCAATGCAGTTTGTCGGCAATGTCGTTGGTTCATCACTTGGCGCTGCAGCAGGGCAGGTCTTTGTGCCCCTGATTCAAACCTTTGTGCCCATTCCAATAGTTGGAACGATAGCTGGTGCGCTTTTACCCACCCTGACCTCTCTGGTTGGCGGTTCTCTCGGCGGCAACCTTGGTGCCGGAATGGGCTTCAAGGCAGCGCTAAAAGCTCTTGACCCGGTAGCTATTGCTGGCCAGGCCGCAGGCTCAACTCTTGGAGCCATGCTCGGGTCAATGATTCCAATACCGGTAGTAGGCACGATGATTGGAAGCATAGTAGGCGGCATAGTTGGTGAAAAGCTTTTCACTGGTATAGCCAAACTGTTTGGTTACAGAAAAAACACCACGGCAAAAACCACAACAAACACGGTATTGCCCGTCTACGAGGCCCAAAAAGCAAACACAGGGGCAACAGGGCTGACGACGCAAGCCCAAACGACCTCTTCAGAACTTTCTGGGCTGAGACTTGCGGATGAAGTTGAACGCATACCTTACAACAAAATGGATTCCAACTTGAAAAAGCTTAAAAACGCCTATGAAAAATCATACAAAGCGTATGTACAGGCAATATCAAGCGGAGATCAGGCACTGGCGAAGAAACAACTCAAAAGTTTTCAGCAAGCCAAAGCAAGCTATCAAAAAGCATTAAAAGCTTACAAAAACTAGCATTATCGCAAAACAGCGATTTTACCGCTAACCTTGAGTTTTTTTGCATCGGCCGTAATGTTGCTCCTGAAAAAATACACGCCGTTGCTGACTCTTTCTCCGCGGTTGTTTAAAAGATTCCATTCAGCGGACAGCTTTCCGTTTCCCTCAACAACCAGGGGCAAAGCAGCAACATAATGACCTGAAGAGTCATAGATTTTCAGACTGGTCTCAGCAAAAACAGGGGCCCCAGAAAAGCTTACAACAATTCGCGCACGGCTACGACACGGGTTTGGAAAAACGTCCGCCCGTAAAACAGCGACAGGCAAAACAACATCTGACATTATCGAAGCACTTGTCTTATTGCCTGCGTTATCTTTCAATTCAACCCTTATGGCATGCCGACCCTCTGAAACACCGGAAAGGGGAATTGATAGAGGCAACTTATCTGACGGTAGCAGCGCCGCAGGAAAGTCATCCACAAAAACTCTCACGCTGCCAGCAGATATTCCAGAGAGATCATCAAGGGCGTCAACAATGAGAAACGGCAAACCACTGGCAGCGGTTTTTACGCTTAAATTGGTTATCAACGGAGAACAATCATCCTGAATCACATAGTATCTGCCAGACTTCGGAACACAAGCAGACCAGTCGCCGGCTGATTTCTGAAAAGGCTGCCACAAAACCGGGTGTTTTTCATCTTCATAGAGGCACAGTGCGCTTTTTTGAAAATTTCCTCGGGGTGCAGTAAAGAAAAAGGTTGCCGAAGCACGGTCGGGCACAAAAATGTCGTAGGGGCCGTCCAGCGTCTTTTCGCGCATTGACAAAAAAGTTGAGTCTGGTTCGGCAATCATGACAACTTCGTCATTGCCAACAGAACTGGCAGACAATCTGGCAGAAGCAATTTCAAGCACACTCACAGAATTTTCCCTGAGACGCGCTGCAGAAAAGGTGAAAGAACACGAGTCATCGCCGACTTTGCCGGTAACCTGCCCCTGGCCATCGCCCGGAATCTGGTAATTAGCGAGAAAAAGAGTATGGCTGGCGTCTACCGCTTCAAATGAAGGGCTGTCGAGGAGGTTAGCAAAAACAATTTTTAACTCTGGAACACGCTCAAGAGGGCCAGAAAATGATTTTAGAAAAATCATAAACTGATCGGGGAAAGCCGGGTTAGGCAAGGGATATATCACAAGATTGCTGGCGAGAGACTTAAACGAATAGCTGAAAATCTGCGACTCAACAGAGTCACGGTGCAAGGCTATTGGCAGAATAAAGAATCTGCGAAGTTTGTTAAAGTCAGCATTTATCAGCGCATGTCCATAGTCATCAACCCTCAATGGCCTGATAAAGCCGCCATTTTCGGAAGATATTTCGGCGATGTATGGAGTAATACCCTTTTCACAGGTCAATTGAAGGGTAATGCTTCCGATACCATTTATTTCTTCTGCATTAACGCAATTGGCAAACACCTTATCATCGGCGGCAATAAACGAATCGGCGCCACTTGATGCATAATGTCGCATCGGACGGAGAGGCAAAAGCCCTGCAGATTTGCCAAAAGAAGCTGTTTTGTCATTAAAACCCCACATACCGTTTCCGGCTGCGGGTTCATCGACATAAATCGCCATGATGAAGTTGCAAAAAGCCTCGTCAAAACCACTCCCAACAGACTTTAGAAGATAATCTATACCTGCAACCCCTTTTTGTGGGGACCTTACGATTTCTCTGGTAAATTGTTTCTGCATAGAAAGCAGATTTCCACCATATTTTTCGATCAGATAAGTCACAAACAAAAACGAAGCACCGTATTGTCTGAATAAAAAATCTTCATGAAACCAGCTCTCTTTTGAATTGCTGAGAATATTTACCGCAGGGTTCTCTAGAAATCGCTCTAGATGAGGGCTAGGGTGCACCCTTGTCGAATCTTTACCCGTTTTGCCCGAAAATACATATTCAGAAAACATTGCAAAACCTTCGTCAAGCCAGCGTTCTTCTTCTTCATAACCATTCGCGTGGCGAATCGAAAAATTCACCATGTGCTGCAATTCGTGAGCGAGTGTTCGATAGAATGGGTTCGTTTTGTCATCAGGCGAACCCGGCTCGCCCGGAGCGATATCCATAAAAAAAACTGGCTTCTGGTTGCCAAAAAGGCCTTCTATATCACGATGATCAAAATATCCGGCGACGTAACCTTCATCAAATTGATCTCTGATATCCACAAGAAAAATATAAACCCTTTCGTCGGGCAGGTTAAATGAGACAGGAATCTGAGGTTCACCGAACCAGTCTGAAACACCTGGAAAAACTTTGTTATCAAAAGTATCAACAATCTGCGCAAAAACCTCTGCAGATTGAGAAGCGAAAACATTTGCTCTTTCGCTTTCTATAAAAAGATTACAATGCTTGCCCTGCGCTACAAGCAAGCCAGATCGGTATTCATACCTGTTCACGGCAAAATTAAAAACCTGAAAAGCGGTTACAGTAGAACCAGGCAGCATCGGCTGACGGCGAACCGACTGCTTTAATCTTGCCCTAAATACTGGGTCGCTGATATAACTGGTCTTGATCTGCTCATCGAGCACGGTTTTCATGGCACGAAGTCTATTGGTGCCATCTACCGGAATGGCGGCACCGACAAAATCAGCCAGAAGCAGCACTAAAAGCAGCTGCAAAAGAACCGACAGTTTCAATTGTCTTTTGTAGACGATAAAATGGTACCCTTTCCTGTTTTATCTATTGAAAATACAGCGACTGTAATGTCGTCTTTCAGCCCGGCAGTGGAGTTTTCTACCATTGAAGAGATTTCATCAACAATTTCTTCAGAGGTTTTTTCGGCACGGCTTGCAAAAAATTCTTTAAGATAGAGATAGCCGTCTTCACAGCCATGTAATACTTCAAAGAAATCCGGCAACCCATCAGAATAAAACAGAATCTTGTCGCCATTTTCGACTGGCACATTACAACTGCTATAATCACTTTCAGAAAAAATCCCGAGCAATGTACCCGTCGATTCCAACTCGGTGAGCTTACCTGTGCGAGCAGAGAAAAGCAACGGAAAATCATGACCGGCGCTGGCGTAGCAAAAATTCATATCCTGCAAATTCAAAACACCCCAGAGAGCGGTCGAATTGAATCTAGAACCAGCGCCCAGAAACTCTTTTAGAGAAATATTCACGCTGCGCATCAAAACTGCCGGATCAACAGTCAGATCGGTTTTTTCCTTAAAAAGACACACAACGACGGCCATCACAAGGGCAGCCGGAATGCCTTTGCCGCAAACATCGCCGATCAATATTCCCAGACAATCACCTGAAGAATCGGCGACATATCGCAAAAAGTCACCGCCAATAAACCTGGCCGGCTTCAAATAAGATGCGATTTTGATTCCGGCAAGCTCAGGCAGATAACGCGGCATTGCGCCATCCTGAACAATTCTTGCCATTTCCAGTTCGCGCTGCAGCTGAATCTGCCTTCCCGCAAGTTCTTCGGCTCTAAAAGCAAGTTCTTTATGCATTCGATAGTTATGCAGGCACAACGAAATCTGATCAGAAAGGATATCGAGGCGAAAACTGTCTTCAGATGACAGCTCTTTATCGGTTTCATGCCGCCCGACAAGGAGGCATCCGTAGTAGACATCGCCATGCGCCAGTGCTGTTCCAGCAAGCGCTCCGCGGAATTCATGAGTTTTAAAAGCGTGTTCTAGAAGCTTAAAAGAGAGCGCCATGCTATCAATCGACTGCTCGGTAGTCACTTCGTCAAAGCTTACCGAAGAAAATTTTTCCAGGTTTATTCCGGACGATTCGACGGCGACAAAACGGTCTTGTTCATAATCCATCAAAAAAAGAACGGCCCAGTCAAAATCACCGAGGTCTATTACTGTATCCAAAATTCTGGCGTAAGGCCTGTCGCTGTGCAGTAATTGCAAATCATCAAGCTGGTGAGCACGTTCATAAAAGCTACAAACATCTCTGAGCATGCGCTGTTCGGCCAATCTGCCTTTTACCAGCACAAGAAAAATCACCATCATGATAAATACAGCAAAAAGGGCCAGATCTGAGCTTCTTGACAGCACCGCCATTATGGCAATGCTCAATAACCAGAAGAGGTAAAAAAACAGCTCTCCTGAATTTTTTTTAAGCTTGGTTTTATCTGACAAACCAGCCCTCTCTCACAACCCGTTAGTCTTCAATATTTGTATTGCCCCATTCAGAAAGAGCAACAAAAAGCTTTTTGGGGCTTCGGGCATCAATAAAAAACCGCGGGTCTTTTTCAAGATAGTTTTTAAGACGCTGCCTGATTTTAAACAGCAAGTCTTTGGTAAATACATTTTTAAGCTCAAAACTGGCAGTCAACGGCGAAGAAAAGCGACGCCAGATATCAGAGAGGCTTTGAGATTTGCCGCGTTTTTTTAAATTCTTATAAATACGATCCAACATTGCTTCAAAAAGCTCCATACCGTTATAGGCATAGAAAAACTCGACCGGAGGCAGAAAACCAAACAGGGCGATAATATTACGAGCTTTTCTGACAAGTTTTTCGCCCTCTCCCTGAAAGCCGACAACCTCTGAGCGCAATATTCTCATCAACATCAAATCGACATCTTTACGGGTCAGAGTATCGATCAGGTCTTTATTATTAGGAAAAAACTTCTGCAAAATAGGCCTTACAGTCTCGATAGGTTCGATACTTAAAAATTGCAGGTTGCGACCATATGTCTCGGGGTTTTTGCTTTTCATTTCCCCGAGAATTTTTTCAAACTGAAGAATAAACTCAAATTTTGTATCTGATGGCAATCTTATTTAACCTGTTAAAATAAATTATTCTTTATTTTAGAATGCTGTAACTATTAAAGCAAGAAAATTCTACAAATTTATTCTGATTCGACAATATCATCACTGCAGTTGACATCAATCGACGGCAATGAACTTTCGCCTGAAATCTGCAAAAAACCCTTTTTGAAAAAAAGCAGAAAGCCAAAAAGCGAGACTGAATAGAAGCCTGCAAGTGTTGCAAAGACAGTTTTCATAACAACTCTCCTTTTGTCACACAACAATATTCGGCAGCTTCTGCATTTTTGTTGATGATTTATCTCGGCTTAATTATTTAACAACACATTGTCGATAGTAACAGGGAGGCAAATGAATAAAATAAACAAGATAATTTTTACTGTTGTCTTTCTGCTGCTCGCGATAGCAGCAGAGTCAGGCGAATGCCCCGTTTGCCATGCCGCCAATATTCCCGCACTGGCGATGAACTGCCCCGACTGCAACGCCAACATGCACGATGTGGCGGCGAAGTTACAAAACACACACGCCAGTCTCAAAGTCAGAGTGTTATACACTGGTGATAGCCCTGAGCGATTGCCAGCCTATGGCAAATTGCATATCAACGGCAAATATCACGGCAACATTGACCTGATCGATAAACAGGAAAAATCAACAGATCTCGTTCAGGCATGGGATGGCGGTCTTGGAGATAAATTCAGCGCTTATTACGAAAAGAATCTCGACAAAGTACCGCCCGGAGTTCTGAAGATCGAGATCGAAATGAAATTCGACCGATTTTATGGCCTGGCCCGAAGTTTCAAAAAGGTTATTTTTCCGTATGTTTCGTTTAAAGAAGGCGAAAAAACTGTTGTTGAGCATTATTTCAACTCGGCGGCCACTTTTCACGAATACAAACCCGGCAAACGCACTCCACTGCCAGTCGTTTCCGATGCAAAAATTCAGGGTGCAAGCGGAACTGTAGCTTTAAACATAGGTCTATTCAAATAGCAATTGCAGCTATAAACTGCAGCACCTCATGTGCCGATAGCAGAGATAATAAAATCAGAAATTTCGTGAGGCAGACAAACTATGGAACAAACAAATTCGCGCTGGTTCTTTATTTTTGTGGTTATGAGCCTTATTACCATTTTCATGTTTCCCCCAAAGGCTCATGCTGATTCAAACTGGCTCAAATATTTTCGCAAAGACTCTTTGCTGAACACATACAAGACGAGTTACGCCGTTCTTGATGATGCAATCTGGACCGGAACCTTTGGCGATGGTCTCAATGTGAACGATGGCAGTCACACCAAAAACTTCACAAATCGCAACACGCGCACAAGTCCTTCACTTGATGATGGTCTCATCTCAGACTATATCACCTGCATAAGCATAGACGAGAAACGTGGCCGAGTATGGCTTGGCACTAATGCAGGTCTTGCAAGCTGTGATTTAGAAGGACGTGAGTGGGCAAGATTTACCGAAAAAGAAGGACTCCCGAACTTAGTCATAAGAGACCTCGCAATTGACAGCGCCGGCAATCTATGGGTTGGCACTCCCTCTGGTATAGCGCTTTTTGACGGCGAAGAATGGAAAGTCATCAATGAAAAAAGTGGCCTTGAACAAGCCAGTGTGCATTCAATAAAAGTAAAAGGTGACACAGTATGGGTCGGAAGCGTTGGCGGCACTGTCAGCAGATATAAAGACGGTGAGTGGAAAACCTTCATAACTTTTTAAATGTTGCAAGTTTCACATCGTGGAATCTATGAATATCTCTGGTCTGAGCACAAATACAGAGTTATTGGCGTTTCAATAAAAGCCGTTCAAAATATGGCTGCCCGACTGGGCAGAAGGCCACAAACAACTTCACTGTTAAAAAAACTGGCCGAATTTGAGTATTCAGAAAAACCAGAATTTTATAACGCCCTTCTGAATGCGTATATGCACATAAAACCGGCAATATCACGCCAGCGAAGGCTTGAAATAATCGAAACACTTTTAAAAGACAATGCTTCTGCATGCCTGCTGATTTATGAAGATGCTCTCAGGCTTAAAGAAAAAAGCCTTGCCGGATGCCGTCTTTTTTTCGCCCCCATGCACGCTGTTTACAAATTCTGGGATGCCCAGGACAAGCCCGGTTTGTGGCTCTGTTTTGGCCCTTTTCAGTTGCATCTTACTCCGCAACAGGTTTTCAGTCGTATCGCGCTTGAAAGTGGCACCGAAGCGACAGACTTATATCAACGCTTGTCAAGGTTGCGTGAGGGAATCAGCGCAGAAGAATTTGCGGCGTGGCCAGGTGAGCTGCGCACCAGGCTGTTTCAGAGCAATATGGTTGCAACCCCCGGAGAAAAACGAGCATGGCTGCATCCACGAATTCCTCTCGATAAAATCGAAGCAAAAGCGACAATATCTGAGGTAGATATATATACTGCGGCAGCGCTGATTGTCGAAAAAATCTGGGATCGATCAGAATATCTACCAGAAACGATTGCACAATTGCCAGACTTTGAAATCTTCTCAGATTCATTTGTTCCCGAAACCCTGCCGGCAATTCGCTGGCAAAGTGCTTATTCAGCGAACGAAGCCGGCGATTTCCTTGCCAATGCATTCTGGGAACAACACCGCAAAGAATCCGGGCAAAAAAACACTGAACAGCAGGACAACGACTCAGGAGCCGGCGTAGGAGTGGAGACTGCTGATGAGCAGGTTGACTCCGAAGAGGGTGAACATCGTGACGATGAACCCTGCGACTGAGAGACACGCGGTCCAGGTACCATTCCAGCCTCTGCTGAGTCTGACATGAAGATAGATTGAATAAACAAGAAATGTTATCAGCGCCCAGGTTTCTTTGGGGTCCCAACCCCAGTATCGCCCCCACGCCTTATTGGCCCACACCATTCCAAAAATAAGACCGCCCACGGTAAAAAGTGGATACCCGAGTGCTATAGCCCGGTAAATCAGCTTATCAAGCACGTCATTTTCAGGAAGCCATTTTTCAGCGCCGCGATCTATAGCACCACGATATAGATAAGCCAAAACAGATAGCAAAACAGCGACAAGGCACGAAGGCAAAATGACCCACCACACAATGCTCGTCCAACGTTCCCT
>SABV01000570.1 GCA_009928855.1 Erysipelotrichia bacterium
CCAAGGCTCGGCTGCGGTGCGAGGACACGGCCTGCGGCATCAAAGGGGAAAACCCAAACATCAGGTTTGGTAAATGGGTTTCGGCGAATTTCGCTGAAACCTATTCAAGGCGTCTTTATGAAGCACGCCGCCTCTGGGAGGTCTTTGGCCAGCGGCAGGATGAGGTGGCTTTCATCCCGCAGTCCGGGCTTTATGCCTTGGCTGAGCCGAAGTGCGATGAAACTAGGGAAGACCTAATTGCAGAGCTGAAGACCATTGCGGCTCAAGGGAAGACGGGCAGAGTTAAAATCAAGGACGTTAAAGCAGAAATAAAGCAGATCGTTTCATTAGCCAAGCAACAGAGATCCGGCATTGTCAGCATTGCGAAAGAAGATGGTTGCACGGTAGATGACCTGAGCGGGCTTATCGATCTGGGCAGACGTTACGGCTGCATTTATGCCGACCCGCCATGGCAATACGGCAATCAAGGAACCAGGGCGGCAACGGGGAATCACTACAACGGCATGACTGTTGATGAATTGATGAACCTTCCAATTAGGGATCTTGCTGAAGAAAACGCGCACCTTCACCTGTGGACGACCAATGCTTTCCTTGCCGATTCATTTCGCATCATGGAGGCATGGGGGTTTGAGTACAAATCCTGTTTTGTGTGGGTAAAGCCGCAAATGGGACTTGGTAATTATTGGCGCGTAAGCCATGAGTTCATGCTGTTTGGTTTACGCGGCAAAAAGCCGTTTAAGAGTCGCTCAGAAATGAGTTGGGGCCAATACAACCGCACCATACATAGCGCAAAACCTGAAGAGATAAGGACAAAAATAGAACGAGTTAGCGACGGACCTTACCTTGAGCTTTTTGGAAGACGCCAGGTTTCAAACTGGACAGTCTGGGGTAACCAGATCGCTCGTGACATGCTTGATTGCAAGGAGGCCGCCTGTGCCTAACGCTTTTGATCAAGCTAGAAAAGTTGAGGCAGAAAGTCGCCGCATTCTTGAACCTATGCTCGAATTACATACAAATGGAAGATACGTTTATACAGACAAGGGGCCGCTCGCCAAAGAGTTTCAAAAAAAATACGGTGATTTGCTTGTTAACATGGCAGCAAATGGTGAAATGAATTCAATAGAATTAAAAGCGGAGAGAAAGCCTACTGGTAATTTGTTTTTAGAGTTTTGGAGTAACGGATCGCGCTATAACTTGGGATGGATGCTGCACTCAGAGGCTGATCTGCTTTTTTATCACATACTTGATAGTGATGAGCTTTACATTGCGCCAATGAAAAGGCTTAAAAGATGGTTTTGGTTTGGAATAGGCCCAAAGCGACAAAATGGTATCTCAATCATTCATAAACCGGCATATTTGCGATTTGAAGCAAAAAGGCAAAACAAATATGAGCAGATAAATGATACCTGGGGATGCTGTGTTCCTGTATCAGTCATAAAAAATGAAGTCGGTCTCAAGCTTGTTAACCCGCTAGGGCTTTTTGGGATTGCTGAAGCAATAAATAAACCACCTGATTTCACTAGAGAATATATCAGCGGAACAGAAAGGACGCGAATTCAAGCTGGAGAGTGTGCGGCGTGAAGCCTTGTGAAGTGACCCTTGCTCAAAAATGCGAAAGGGTCAACAATGAAGGAACGCCCCCGACCTTGGCTCGCGACCTTGGCCGGGGACTTGCCACATGCGCCTTGCAGGAGGCCCACATGACCGCTTTCTATC
>SABV01000571.1 GCA_009928855.1 Erysipelotrichia bacterium
ATTGAACTGGATTCTTGCTTTCGCGCTAATGACGTAATCTGTGCGCAGAAACGGAATCCATGAATTTAATATGCGTTTGCCCAAAGAGAACGAACAAACCTTGAATTAATTATGGGATATTGAAAAACCCTCTGGAATGTGTTTTAGTAAGAGTTACCACACTTCTACTTAACTCACCCAAAGGGTTTTCAATGAAAAATATATCATCTCCGCTTCTTTCTTTCAAGCTCGCTGCAACTGACGATAAAATTACCCCTAATGCCGGGCTGGGTTTATTCGGCGAGTTTCTTTATTCACAGAGACTTTCAAAACTTATTGATGACAATATTCTTGGCTTTAAAAGCAACCACAGCTACAAACCTTCAGAATTTGTTACCCCACTGCTTTTGATGCTGCATGGCGGTGGTCGTTATATCGAAGATGTTCGTGAAATAGCTAATGATGAAGCTCTTTTGCAGCTTCTGCAGATCCCCGCAATTCCAAGCAGCAGCGCCATAGGCGACTGGTTACGCTTTATTGCAGATGCCAAGGGTGGCTTATCTGGTCTTTCAAGCTGTAACCGCGAAATTCTTAAAAGGGGTCTTAAACGAACAGGCAAAAAGGAATTCACTCTTGATATTGATGCTACGCAGATCGTTGCTGAGAAGCAAACTGCCAAAATCACCTACAAAGGAGAACATGGCTACATGCCCATAGTGGGCCATATTGCAGAAGCTGGCATGGTTGTGCATGAAGAATTCCGAGATGGCAATATCAGTCCTTCTACCGGCAATATGGAGTTTATTAAAAAATGTTCCAGTAAAATGCCAAAGGGGAAAAAGATCGCAAGGTTTCGTGCTGACAGCGCCAGTTATCAGGCAGAAATATTTAACTGGTGCGAGAAAAACGATGTCAAATTCGCTGTTGGCGGACGTATGGATTCATCAGTCAAAGAAATCATTCATGATCTCGACGAGTCTAAGTGGCTCCCATACAAAGGTTTTTCGAGCATTACCTGCACTCCCCACAGCATGAAAAACACCAAAACAGCTTTCAATCTGATTATTATTCGTAGGCCGTGGCAACCCGATCTTCTAGATCCCCAGGCTGACGATAGCAAAAGATATGTGCTGGTTGCTACGAACATTGAGGGGAAGCCTGAATCGATAGTCCGCTGGTATAATCAGCGTGGTGAGGCCAGTGAAAATCGCATAAAAGAACTTAAAATCGGCTTTTCAATGGAATATATGCCTTGCGGTACAACCGAAGCCAACGCTGTCTATTTCAGAATAGGGGTTCTGGCTTACAACCTTTTCAGACTTTTTAAAATGACAGCAATGCCAACAGAGTGGTCTAAACACACGGTTCAAACAATCAGATGGAAATTCTATCAGACAGCAGGAAAACTTGTCATGCATGCAGGGCATGTCTGGTTTAAGGTCAGAAGAAGTTGTTTAAATATTTTTGAGGAGGTTAGAGCCAGAATCAGAGAGTTCGCAATTACTACCTGATTCAAAACCGAAAATTCTATGAGAAGGGAGAAAAAAGTCGATTCGCTACGTCTGATACCCAGTTGCCACAATAAAAAACAGAAAAATTTCAGACGCACAGGCAAAAAATAAACGTCATTTCATTCGACCTGGTCCAAAAAAATCCAATTTTCAGATTTTTCGGGACGTTTAACAGGCCGAAAACTCCCAAACCCCCCCCTCGAAAAATAGCAACGCTATTTTTCGG
>SABV01000572.1 GCA_009928855.1 Erysipelotrichia bacterium
GTTTCAACCTTTCAAACTCAGTCTTGATGCTGCAAATAGAGCATTAATATCTATCATCAGCAGCAGAAAAATCAAGTCTGATGAGCAAAAACGGCCCGACCGGCGAAATTAAAGCCGCTTTTAAAAAGCGCCTGAGATTTTAGTTCAATCAATAATACAGTGTATTCCAGATTGCCTGGCGTTCAGGAAAAATCTGCCAGGCGTTTATGTATGGTTTTATGAAGAAGGGTTCTTCGTCTGGCGATCATTGGTATCGTTTCAAGAATAGCGCAGTGACTGCTGAAACTTTTCAGGAGCTTGTCGAGCATGTTTTGCACTGCCGGGCCAGACAGTTTAACTGCTGACCCTTCGACAAGCCCAGAGACCTACTATTTACGGCGGCGGGGTTTGGTTTTGCGGGCGGGTTTGTAATCAGCGGCTGGCTCTGAAACGCGGTTTTTGTCGTTCGCCAGCTTTTCGATCTGGTCGCGACTCAGGCTGGTGATTTCTGAAATTACTTCGACACTGATACCTTTGCTCAGCATTTTTAGTGCTGTTTGCACCAGGGTTTCTGCGCGGCCCTTTTCTATGCCCTTTTCTATGCCTTTTTCTATACCTTTTTCCATTCCTTTGGCCATCCATTGAGCAGGCCAGGATTTTACGGTTTCTGATAACATTGCATGCACCTCCTGCAAGTCGTGAAATTCTGGTATTGATTTACCAGGGTAGCGGCTTGGCAGTAATACTCTGCCGAGCCAGACAGTAAAGGCACGTCTGAGGCTTAGTTGTTCAGGAGCTTTTAGCCAGTCGATCAGGGTAGCAATTATCTTGCAGACATCTTCAGGTGTCTGTTGGCGCTCTAATTGGAAAAGAACCGAAACCACACTTTTTAGACTTTCAAGCTCGTGGTTTCCATAATAGCCTTCATCGATCAGTAAATAGCGTAATCGTGGCAGATACTGATCAAGACCACGTGGCGCTTTCTCTATCACATCTTTTATGTCAAGAGGAGCATTATCCCAGCGCTTTGAACCATTATATAGCACTATCGGCAGAACAGGCGGCAGTTTCTGGCCTGTTTTGACTGTTTTGGATATTATAAGATCCTGGTAGAGCAGTCCGAGATAGGTCATCATGCGAACGCTCATAAAGTAGTCGATGCCAGATTGAAACTCGATCAGAATGTAAATGTAAAGCTGCTGCTTCCCCCATTTAACAGTCCAGATAACATCGTCGAAACGCTCTTTTAAATCATCTGAAACAAAGGAGTTGTTGTATTTCTTCAGGGTCGAAAAATCTATGAGTTTTATCCAGTCTTCTCTGACAAAATCGCACAGAAGTTCTTTGACCATCTGCGCATGCGAAAACAACAGTTTGTAGCTTTTATCCTTGTCACCCATTGGATTATTATATCTTAGCCGCAGACCTGTAGCAAATAAAAACTGCGCAATCCCTTTTATGCACTAACTTTTTCACTCCAATGAAATCGTGATTCGGCAATAGGTTATTGCAGTTTCTAATTCACGACCACGGAAAACCACACTGCAAAACACTGTAGGCACATTCGCGAGTTAGTTCGGGACTGTAATTTAGCGTTTTATTCTGATTCATAATGGCGTTTTTTCTCACGCTTTCTTGAATAAACCGCGCAATTCTCAGATTAAATTAGCCGAAAAGTGAAAGGGGTGCTGTGGCGCAGCACCCCTCAATCTTCCTTTCGGAAGTTTCATATTG
>SABV01000573.1 GCA_009928855.1 Erysipelotrichia bacterium
AAGCCGTTGCTCAGCTCAGAAAAGCTTTATTTCCTGTTAAACTTGATTTGATCGGGCCGGCCTATCCTCCGGCATTAAAAATGCTTGAAGACGTAATTTCCGCCGCTGATCCGGAGGGGAATTTTATAAAATATCATGGGGCAATTCCATTTTGTGATATTGCAAGCCATTATCAACAAACCAATCTGTTTGTTTTCGCATCAAGTTGCGAGAATCTGCCGAATATTTTACTTGAATCCATGGCTTCAGGCCTACCGGTGGCTTCTTCTAATCACGGAGCAATGCTAGAAATACTGGGTGGTGCTGGATTATACTTCAACCCTGAATCCCCTGCTCAGATTGCTGATGCTATAAAAGCCTACATGGAATCTCCAGAGCTCAGGAAAGACAAGGCGCAACAGGCATTTAAACGTGCAAAAAATTTCTCATGGGAGCAATGCGCTGATCAGACTATGAGTTTTTTACATGAGTTTTCTGCATAATGAGGTGAACAAATGAAAGTCGCATTAATCAGTCATCCGAATAAAATTTACCAGAAACCTGATTTTCCGCCAATTGGCATTGCATACCTAGGCGCGGTTGCGAGAGATATGGGCTTCGAAACACTTCTCATTGACGCAGGGCAGACGACAATTTTGCACATCCAGGATGAAATTAAAGCTTTCGCCCCTGATTTTATAGGAACTACCTGCTGGACAATCAACCGCGAAACAGTCTGGGAGTTATGTGCAAAACTTAAGCTGGTAGCTCCAAACGCATTTTTGGCACTTGGCGGCTCTCATTCTTCGCTTTTTCCAGTGCATGTTTTTGCGAAGACGCATGCTTCAGCTGTTGTAACAGGCGAAGGCGAAGCTACTTTCAGAGAACTGCTGCTTACTCTGGCCAAAAAAGGCGATTTGCATACCGTTAATGGTCTGGCTCTGCGAAACCCTGATGGCACAGCATATCTCACCGAGAAACGCGAGAGAATCACCGATCTAGACTCTATTGCATTGCCTTATTACCAGGGTTTCAAGAATTTCAGCTTTGATAATTATCTTGGGTTTCCGGGATTGCCACGCCCGACAGCTCCAATCATATCATCGCGCGGCTGTGTATTTGACTGCAGCTATTGCAGCTCAGTAAGCTTCTGGGGAAACACATGGCGTGGTCGCTCTGCTGATAATATTCTTACTGAAATTGAGTGGCTGCTGAACGAAATGGGCGCCCGTTCCATATACTTTTTTGACGATAATTTCACCGTCAAAAAAGATCGAGTATTTGAGCTTTGCGACGGCATAAAAAGCCGCAATCTAAACTTTTCATGGGCATGCTGCAGTCATGTAAAACTGGTTAATCCTGAGCTTCTTAAAAGGATGCACGAATGTGGTTGCGTCGGTATCGACTTTGGAGTAGAAAGCGGAAGCAACAAGATTTTGCGTCAGATAAACAAAAAACAGACGCGAGAAGACATAGAAAAGGCTTTTAGCGCGGCTCACTCAGCCGGCATAAATCCAAGAGCATATCTGATGGTCGGCAACATTGGTGAAACAACAGACACAATCGATGAGACAGTTGATCTGATCGGAAAAATAAATCCCAAATCCTCAATTGGAGCCCAAATACTGCTTTTACTGCCGGGCACGCCGGAGTATCGCAATGCAGTTAAAAATAACTTTTTACAAGACGATTACTGGCTTCATACCGATGGTGTCCCGTATAATCTGCAGG